>NZ_JARQVW010000025.1:0-1492 GCF_029589235.1 Streptococcus taoyuanensis | reverse complement strand
TTCCGTCGTGTGAAACTGTGACTGTTACATTCGCTTTCATAGTGTCGTATGTAACGGTTGCGTCAGATCCTTTAACTTCTTCTACTGTGTAGTTGTGTACGCCTTCTTGACCTTTCTTGAACTCAAGTTTAGAGAACTTAACGTTACCATCTTTATCGTTCTTCACAGTTTCAACTTCTTTACCAGTTGAATCTTTAAGAACGAAGCTGAATTCGTTGGCTTTAAGCTCACGGCCTTCCATACGTTTAGTAAAGTTGAATTCTACTTCAACTGGCACGCTGTTGACACGTTTTTCAGTTGGTTTTTCAGGTTTTTCAACTTTCTTAGTCGTTGGGTTGTAGTAGTTGACTACTTGAGCCGCAGTGTTTTCGATGTCAACTCCACCTGCAACGTCGGCTTTCACTGTAGCTGGGATATCAAACTTGTAGTAACGTCCGAATTCGAATTTAGTTGTGTCAATCACTTGTGTGTTTTCTGCATCGCCAAGTGACTTAGTGAAGCCATCTTTAAGGGTTGCAGTAATCACACCGTTGTTCACAGTAATATCGAATTTAGCTGTTACATCCGCACCAGTCTTACCGTCATAAGCTTTGATTGCTGAACCATCAACATCAACTTTAGCCTCATCGTAGTCATCTGAGATTCCTACTGATTGGATATGGTCTTTGTTGTTTGCATCAAATTTAGTTGTATCCAACCATACTTGGTAAACAAGTTTTTGACCTGGTTTAACTGATTTAGTATTGATATTCGCTTTTTCGTTATTAGATGCATCGTCCGCATATGGGTTTGCATTGGTATCTGCGTACTTGTCTGCCAACTCTTTATCATCATCTAATAATGAAGTTCCAGTCAAATCAAATTCTTTTTCGTTTAGAACATATTTTTCTGGATTGAATTCTGGAGTTTCAGGAGGTGTTACACGGTTGTTAAATTCTTTATCCGCAATTTTGCCTACAGTCGCTACGAGAATCTTAGCTGTTCCGTCGTGTGAAACTGTGACTGTTACATTCGCTTTCATAGTGTCGTATGTAACGGTTGCGTCAGATCCTTTAACTTCTTCTACTGTGTAGTTGTGTACGCCTTCTTGACCTTTCTTGAATTCAAGAGCTGAGAACTTAACGTTACCAGATGCATCGTTCTTCACAGTTTCAAGAGTCTTACCTTCTGAATCTTTAAGAACGAAGCTGAATTCGTTAGCTTTAAGCTCACGGCCTTCCAAGCGTTTCGTGAAGTTGAATTCCACTTCAACTGGAACGTTGTTGACACGTTTTTCAGTTGGTTTGCTTGGTTTTTCAACTTTCTTAGTTGTTGGGTTGTAGTAGTTTACTACTTGAGCCGCAGTGTTTTCGATGTCTACACCACCAGGTACATCAGCTTTCACTGTTGTTGGGATGTCGAACTTGTAGTAACGTCCGAATTCGAATTTAGTTGTGTCGATCACTTGTGTGTTTTCTGCGTCGCCAAGTGACTTAGTGAAGCCATCTTTAAG
>NZ_JARQVW010000024.1:0-5058 GCF_029589235.1 Streptococcus taoyuanensis | reverse complement strand
AGGTCATGATATACTAATATAGTTGTCGCGCGAGAGCGACAAAGACCTTTGAAAACTGAACAAGACGAACCAATGTGCAGGGCGCTATAACTAAGGTTATAGTAACTGAACAATAAAAAAACAATAAATCTGTCAGTGACAGAATGAGTTTAAGACAAACAATTATTTTAATGAGAGTTTGATCCTGGCTCAGGATGAACGCTGGCGGC
This sequence comes from Streptococcus taoyuanensis, assembly GCF_029589235.1. Classification (NCBI taxonomy): domain Bacteria; kingdom Bacillati; phylum Bacillota; class Bacilli; order Lactobacillales; family Streptococcaceae; genus Streptococcus; species Streptococcus taoyuanensis. The sequence continues at coordinate 4,849 of NZ_JARQVW010000024.1, read as the reverse complement.
GTGCCTAATACATGCAAGTAGAACGCTGAAGCTTGGTGCTTGCACCGAGCGGATGAGTTGCGAACGGGTGAGTAACGCGTAGGTAACCTGCCTCTTAGCGGGGGATAACTATTGGAAACGATAGCTAATACCGCATAAAAGTCGACATTGCATGATGTTGACTTGAAAGGTGCAATTGCATCACTAAGAGATGGACCTGCGTTGTATTAGCTAGTTGGTGAGGTAACGGCTCACCAAGGCGACGATACATAGCCGACCTGAGAGGGTGATCGGCCACACTGGGACTGAGACACGGCCCAGACTCCTACGGGAGGCAGCAGTAGGGAATCTTCGGCAATGGGGGCAACCCTGACCGAGCAACGCCGCGTGAGTGAAGAAGGTTTTCGGATCGTAAAGCTCTGTTGTAAGAGAAGAACGAGTGTGAGAGTGGAAAGTTCACACTGTGACGGTAACTTACCAGAAAGGGACGGCTAACTACGTGCCAGCAGCCGCGGTAATACGTAGGTCCCGAGCGTTATCCGGATTTATTGGGCGTAAAGCGAGCGCAGGCGGTTAGATAAGTCTGAAGTTAAAGGCTGTGGCTTAACCATAGTACGCTTTGGAAACTGTTTAACTTGAGTGCAGAAGGGGAGAGTGGAATTCCATGTGTAGCGGTGAAATGCGTAGATATATGGAGGAACACCGGTGGCGAAAGCGGCTCTCTGGTCTGTAACTGACGCTGAGGCTCGAAAGCGTGGGGAGCAAACAGGATTAGATACCCTGGTAGTCCACGCCGTAAACGATGAGTGCTAGGTGTTGGGTCCTTTCCGGGACTCAGTGCCGCAGCTAACGCATTAAGCACTCCGCCTGGGGAGTACGACCGCAAGGTTGAAACTCAAAGGAATTGACGGGGGCCCGCACAAGCGGTGGAGCATGTGGTTTAATTCGAAGCAACGCGAAGAACCTTACCAGGTCTTGACATCCCTCTGACCGCTCTAGAGATAGAGTTTTCCTTCGGGACAGAGGTGACAGGTGGTGCATGGTTGTCGTCAGCTCGTGTCGTGAGATGTTGGGTTAAGTCCCGCAACGAGCGCAACCCCTATTGTTAGTTGCCATCATTGAGTTGGGCACTCTAGCGAGACTGCCGGTAATAAACCGGAGGAAGGTGGGGATGACGTCAAATCATCATGCCCCTTATGACCTGGGCTACACACGTGCTACAATGGCTGGTACAACGAGTCGCGAGTCGGTGACGGCAAGCTAATCTCTTAAAGCCAGTCTCAGTTCGGATTGTAGGCTGCAACTCGCCTACATGAAGTCGGAATCGCTAGTAATCGCGGATCAGCACGCCGCGGTGAATACGTTCCCGGGCCTTGTACACACCGCCCGTCACACCACGAGAGTTTGTAACACCCGAAGTCGGTGAGGTAACCGTAAGGAGCCAGCCGCCTAAGGTGGGATAGATGATTGGGGTGAAGTCGTAACAAGGTAGCCGTATCGGAAGGTGCGGCTGGATCACCTCCTTTCTAAGGAAATGGAAACCTGTACGTTGGTCTTGTTTAGTTTTGAGAGGTCTTGTGGGGCCTTAGCTCAGCTGGGAGAGCGCCTGCTTTGCACGCAGGAGGTCAGCGGTTCGATCCCGCTAGGCTCCATTAACACTGTAAGGGTGTTAAGATTGAACATTGAAAATTGAATATCTATATCAAATAGTAACAAGAAAATAAACCGAAACGCTGTAAATATTTAAAGAGTTTAGGTCGTAAGACCAAAAATAAGGTTAAGTTAATAAGGGCGCACGGTGGATGCCTTGGCACTAGAAGCCGAAGAAGGACGTGACAAACGACGAAATGCTTTGGGGAGCTGTAAGTAAGCGACGATCCAGAGATGTCCGAATGGGGGAACCCACTAGCTAATGGCTAGTACTCCTATCTGTTAAGGATAGGTAGAGGAAGACGCAGTGAACTGAAACATCTAAGTAGCTGCAGGAAGAGAAAGCAAAAGCGATTGCCTGAGTAGCGGCGAGCGAAACGGCAGGAGGGCAAACCGAAGAGTTTACTCTTCGGGGTTGTAGGACTGCAATGTGGACTTAAAGATTATAGAAGAATGACATGGGAAGGTCAGCCAAAGAGAGTAAGAGCCTCGTATTCGAAATAGTCTTTATACCTAGCAGTATCCTGAGTACGGCGGGACACGAGAAATCCCGTCGGAATCTGGGAGGACCATCTCCCAACCCTAAATACTCTCTAGTGACCGATAGTGAACCAGTACCGTGAGGGAAAGGTGAAAAGCACCCCGGGAGGGGAGTGAAATAGAACCTGAAACCGTGTGCCTACAACAAGTTCGAGCCCGTTAATGGGTGAGAGCGTGCCTTTTGTAGAATGAACCGGCGAGTTACGATATGATGCGAGGTTAAGTTGAAGAGACGGAGCCGTAGGGAAACCGAGTCTGAATAGGGCGCATTAGTATTATGTCGTAGACCCGAAACCATGTGACCTACCCATGAGCAGGTTGAAGGTGAGGTAAAACTCACTGGAGGACCGAACCAGGGCACGTTGAAAAGTGCTTGGATGACTTGTGGGTAGCGGAGAAATTCCAAACGAACTTGGAGATAGCTGGTTCTCTCCGAAATAGCTTTAGGGCTAGCGTCGACATTAAGATTCTTGGAGGTAGAGCACTGTTTGGGTGAGGGGTCCATCCCGGATTACCAATCTCAGATAAACTCCGAATGCCAATGAATTATGGTCGGCAGTCAGACTGCGAGTGCTAAGATCCGTAGTCGAAAGGGAAACAGCCCAGACCACCAGCTAAGGTCCCAAAATAATTGTTAAGTGGAAAAGGATGTGGGGTTGCACAGACAACTAGGATGTTAGCTTAGAAGCAGCTATTCATTCAAAGAGTGCGTAATAGCTCACTAGTCGAGTGACCCTGCGCCGAAAATGTACCGGGGCTAAAACAATTTACCGAAGCTGTGGATACCTTTATAGGTATGGTAGGAGAGCGTTCTATGTGTGGAGAAGGTGTACCGTGAGGAGCGCTGGAACGCATAGAAGTGAGAATGCCGGTATGAGTAGCGAAAGACAGGTGAGAATCCTGTCCACCGTAAGACTAAGGTTTCCAGGGGAAGGCTCGTCCGCCCTGGGTTAGTCGGGACCTAAGGAGAGACCGAAAGGTGTATCCGATGGACAACAGGTTGATATTCCTGTACTAGAGTATGTAGTGAAGGAGGGACGCAGTAGGCTAACTAAAGCGTGCGACTGGAAGTGCACGTCTAAGCAGTGAGGTGTGAATTGAGTTAAATGCTTAATTCTATAACATTGAGCTGTGATGGGGAGCGAAGTTTAGTAGCGAAGTTAGTGACGTCACACTGCCAAGAAAAGCTTCTAGCGTTAATCATACTCTACCCGTACCGCAAACCGACACAGGTAGTCGAGGCGAGTAGCCTCAGGTGAGCGAGAGAACTCTCGTTAAGGAACTCGGCAAAATGACCCCGTAACTTCGGGAGAAGGGGTGCTGGCTTTCAGTCAGCCGCAGTGAATAGGCCCAAGCAACTGTTTATCAAAAACACAGCTCTCTGCTAAATCGTAAGATGATGTATAGGGGGTGACGCCTGCCCGGTGCTGGAAGGTTAAGAGGAGTGCTTAGCGTAAGCGAAGGTATGAATTGAAGCCCCAGTAAACGGCGGCCGTAACTATAACGGTCCTAAGGTAGCGAAATTCCTTGTCGGGTAAGTTCCGACCCGCACGAAAGGCGTAATGATTTGGGCACTGTCTCAACGAGAGACTCGGTGAAATTTTAGTACCTGTGAAGATGCAGGTTACCCGCGACAGGACGGAAAGACCCCATGGAGCTTTACTGCAGTTTGATATTGAGTGTCTGTGCCACATGTACAGGATAGGTAGGAGCCATTGAGATCGGGACGCCAGTTTCGATGGAGGCGTTGTTGGGATACTACCCTTGTGTTATGGCCACTCTAACCCGGTAGGTTAATCATCTACGGAGACAGTGTCTGACGGGCAGTTTGACTGGGGCGGTCGCCTCCTAAAAGGTAACGGAGGCGCCCAAAGGTTCCCTCAGAATGGTTGGAAATCATTCGCAGAGTGTAAAGGTATAAGGGAGCTTGACTGCGAGAGCTACAACTCGAGCAGGGACGAAAGTCGGGCTTAGTGATCCGGTGGTTCCGTATGGAAGGGCCATCGCTCAACGGATAAAAGCTACCCTGGGGATAACAGGCTTATCTCCCCCAAGAGTTCACATCGACGGGGAGGTTTGGCACCTCGATGTCGGCTCGTCGCATCCTGGGGCTGTAGTCGGTCCCAAGGGTTGGGCTGTTCGCCCATTAAAGCGGCACGCGAGCTGGGTTCAGAACGTCGTGAGACAGTTCGGTCCCTATCCGTCGCGGGCGTAGGAAATTTGAGAGGATCTGCTCCTAGTACGAGAGGACCAGAGTGGACTTACCGCTGGTGTACCAGTTGTCTCGCCAGAGGCATCGCTGGGTAGCTATGTAGGGAAGGGATAAACGCTGAAAGCATCTAAGTGTGAAACCCACCTCAAGATGAGATTTCCCATGATTTTATATCAGTAAGAGCCCTGAGAGAAGATCAGGTAGATAGGTTAGGAGTGGAAGTTGTGTGAGCAATGGAGCGGACTAATACTAATAGCTCGAGGACTTATCCAAAGAGTCAGAAGATATTGACAACGTGAGTTTAACTTGTTAGAATATAGATGTTCAATTTTGAATGTTTAATCATTCAGAGTTAAGTGACGATAGCCTAGGAGATACACCTGTACCCATGCCGAACACAGCAGTTAAGCCCTAGAACGCCGGAAGTAGTTGGGGGTTGCCCCCTGTGAGATAAGGTAGTCGCTTAGC
>NZ_JARQVW010000023.1:0-18921 GCF_029589235.1 Streptococcus taoyuanensis | reverse complement strand
AGTAGGGCTGTAAAAGCTGATGAAAGCAGCGTAGTAGAGCCCACTCAACCACTGCGTCTTGCTCGACAATCCAAAAACAATTGAGAGGCTAGGACTTTTGTCCCAGCCTCTTCTTATGAATTATTCTTCTTCCTCGTCTTCAGAATCCTCTTCTTCGTCGTCTTCTTCGCTTAATTCAACTTCCTCACCCAAATCATCTGGTACGATTTCATTGATTTCAGCATCGTAAGCTTCGACTTCACTCTTTTCATCGTCTGGATTTTCTTCATCATATGAAAGAGCTGGATCTGCTTCGTAAACTTCTTCGTCTTCTGGATCGTCGTCGTTGTAGTCGATCGCATCTTCGTCTCCATCCATGAAGGCATTGACACGTTTTTTCTTCCGTTTCTTAGGAGTTTCATCTTCGTCTGTTTCTTCAAGAGCGATGATTTCTTCGTCAACTTCATCGATGGCATACCATGAACGAAGACCCCATTTGTTATCTCCAAGCGGGATAAAGCTTCCATCTACATTCAATTCTGTGTAGAACAATGGAAGAGCTTCACGGATCTCGCTGTTTGATTTTTCAAGGTAATTTTGAATTTCATTTACAAGATCGCTAAAGTACATTTCATGGTCACGTCCGCGTAATTCCAAAATCGCACGCGCCACTTCAATCATAGAAAGTTCACTTTTTTCTTGTCCAGCAAATACTTCTAATTCCAAGGGTAAATCTCCTTATGTTTCATTTCCTAAATGGAGAAGGATCGGGTCTTAAACCTCATCCTATCCTCGATGATAGATTGAAAACTTCTCGTTACTAAATCTATCACGCATTTTATCGTTACACTCTATTGTACGATAAATTTCCCCTTTCGTCAAAGGAAAATTCCAGGATTCTCCATGAAATCAGAAAAAAGAAGAGCCTCACGGCTCTTCTTTTTAATCTCAATTATTTAACTTTTGCTGTGCTTGTGATTACGTTCACGGCTTTCTTCACTGTGATGTCATGTTTCAACATTTCTGGTGAAAGAAGGTTGCGAACTTGTTCAACTGGCATATTGTAATCTGCTGCCAATTGTTCGATTTCAGCGTTGATTTCTTCTTCAGTTGCTTCGAAGCCTTCTGCTTTGGCTACTGCTTCAACCACAAGGTTTGTCTTCGTGTGGCTTTCAGCTTCTGCTTCGTATTGTTTGTGAAGATCTTCTTGAGTTGTTCCAGTGATTTGGAAGTACATTTCAGGTGAGATACCTTGACGTTGCATGTTTCCAAGGAATTCGTTGATTGAACGGTGTACTTCTTCGTGGATCATTTCTTCTGGAAGTTCAACGATTTCAGCATTTTCAACAGCAAGATCGATTGCTGCTGCTTCTACTGCATCGTTGTATGCTTCTTCTTTAGCTTCTGCCAACTCTTTGCGGTATTTTTCTTTCAATTCAGCAAGAGTTTCAACTTCTTCGTCGATGTCTTTTGCCAATTCATCGTCAAGAGCTGGTACTTCTTTTGCTTTTACTTCGTGGATCGTTGTCACGAATTTCGCTTCTTTACCTGCAAGGTCAGCTGCTTGGTAGTCTTCTGGGAATGTTACGATGACGTCAACTGTTTCACCAGCAGAGTGTCCAACCAATTGGTCTTCGAAACCTGGGATGAATTGACCTGAACCAAGTCCGAGTGAGAAGTTGTCACCTTTACCACCGTCGAATTCAACACCGTCGATAGATCCAACGAAGTCGATTACAACTGTATCGCCTTCTGCTGCAGCACCTTCTTTAACAACCAATTCAGCCAAATTGTTGCGTTCGCGTTCGATACGAGCATCCACATCAGCGTCTGTTACTTCTTTAGAAACTTCTACTGATACTTCAAGGTCTTTGTAAGCACCCAATTTTACTTCAGGTTTTGTTACAACAGCTGCTGTCAATGTCCAGTCTTGACCTTTTTCCATAGATACAACATCGAAAGTTGGTTGTGCTACAACTTCGATTCCAGCTTCTTTAACAGCTGCTTCGTATGCTGCTGGAAGAAGATCGTTCAAAGCATCTTGGTAAAGAGCTTCTTCACCAAAACGTTGGTTGAAGATTGGACGTGGAATATGACCTTTACGGAATCCAGGTACGTTCAAGGTTTTCTTAACAGACTCAAACACACGGTCCAAAGCAGGTTTGATTTGCTCTTGGCTGATGGTGAAAGTCAATACACCGTGGTTAGTTTCTTTGTTTTCAAATGATACAGACATTCTGTCTCTCCTTAAAATAATATAGTCATTCCTTATAATTTTACCACAAAACTTTGAAATTGCAAGTTTTAAAACGTTTTTGCCTCTCTTTTCATCCAAAAAAACTAGCCCTTAAAAGCTAGTTCTGATTATGATTTTCGGATGGGATCATCGAGGTAGAGAGCACGGGCACCGCCGATTAATTTTGGCCGACTGGCGAGGGCTGTGACATGGGCGCCACCCAGTTCACGCAAGACAGGACGAATCGGAACTTGCACGTGTTTGACATGCATCCCCACTGAGGTATCTCCGATGTCTAACCCGGCTTGGGCTGTGATAAATTCCACCTCCACAGGATCCTTAAAATACTTGAAAGCTGCGAGTTGTCCAGCCCCCCCTGCATGGAGACTCGGAAGGACATTGACGATTTCTAGCTCTTTCTTATCTGCCAATTCTCTTTCGACCACCAAGGCGCGATTGAGATGCTCACATCCTTGTACCGCCAGATAAATCCCCCTTGGATTCAACTCATCTAGCAAGGTCTGGACAATAGCTTCACCAATGTCGATATTGGAGGCCTTTCCTATTTGCCCCCCTGCAACTTCACTGGAAGACATCCCGAGGACTAGAATCTGTCCTTGGCGGAGACGGCTTTTTCCCAAGACATCTACCAGGATTTCTTTCGTATCCTTCTTCAGTTGCTCCAGATCCATGAATTAGCTTCCTTTCTTTTGAAATGCATAATAGACCACATAGCCTAAAGCCATTCCAACAAAATTCTGAGCGAGGTTATTCGGAATGTCCGAGATAGCAGCACCCCAACCATTACCCAAAAAGAGGGCAGAAGCTAGTGCGTAACCACCTACCATGACGACTGTTGCAAGGAGCAAGCCTAGGTAACGAGCTTTGCCCTTGAAGCCAGCGAAATAGCCTTGTCCCCCGTGAAAGAGGAGGCTAAAGAACATCCACTGAGGATAGCCTGAAATCAGGTCGAGTAGGAAGGCTCCGACACCACCGACAATCGCACCTTCCTTACGCCCAAAATAGAAGGCTGTGAAATAGGCACCAAGATCTAACAGGGTGACGATCCCTGTGGGAGTTGGGAGTTTGGTATAGTAGCCAAGCACAACTGTCAAGGCTGTCAAAATAGAAAGGCGGGCAATGAGTTGAGTTCGATTAGATGTCATATTGTACTACTCCATACTGGTCTGAATGTTGAATCGCTTGGAAAACAAAGTCTTTAGAGGCTTTAACAGCTTCAAGCGGTGATTTCCCTTGCACCAACTGGCTGGAAATGCTAGACGCAAAGGTACAACCAGCTCCTGTATTGTTCTTTTCCAAGACTGGCTCTTCAATGACGGTGAAGTCTGTCCCATCATAAAAGACATCGATGGCCTTTTCTTTATTGAGACGATTGCCTCCTTTGACCACGACATTCGCTGCACCTAATTCGTGGAGCTTGCGCGCTGCCTCCTTCATATCATCGAGCGATTGAATCTTGCTTTGGGTCAAGATCTCAGCTTCTGGTAAGTTTGGCGTGATAATGGTCACATAAGGGAAGAACTTAATCAATTCGTCTCGAAGAGCTGAAACTTCCACATCATGGCTTTCCTTGCAGACCAAGACAGGATCTAGTACCACTGGGATCTCCGCATGGGCTTTGACATAGTCCAAGGCCAAGTCTGCCACTTCAACATCTGGCAAAAGACCGAGTTTAATAGCAGAAAAAGGAACATTCTTGAGAGAGTTGAGCTGTTGAGCAAAGGTCGTCGGATCCACCGGAATCACTTCAAAACCGTTCTCCGTCATAGCGGTCAAACAAGTCACCGCTACAAAACCATGCTGTTTGTTGGTTGTATAGGTTGCAAGGTCTGCATGAAGACCTCCTCCACTAAAAATATCATTTCCTGAAATAGCTAGAATCAATTCATTACTCATAACGGATCTCCTTTAAATATAAGCCATTTGGCGCTGCTGTAGGACCTGCAAGATTGCGGTCCTTCTTTTCCAAAATCAGATCGATCTGCTCGATCGGCATCCGATCATTTCCAATCTTCAACAAAGTTCCCACCATATTGCGGATTTGCTTGTAGAGAAAACCATTGCCCGAAAAGGTAAAGACAAGGCGATGATGTTCTGCGTCCTCGACCAAGCGAGCCTCTGTAATCGTACGAACCTTGTCTTCCACACTGGTTCCTGAAGCTGTGAAACCGGTGAAATCATGGGTTCCCTCCAACTTTTGGATGGCCGCTTGCATCTTTTCCACATCCAAAGGATAAGGGTAGTGGGTGGCATAGTGGCGCATCATGGGGTTCTTGGGACGACCATAATCCACGATAAATTCATAGGTCTTGCTGTGCTTCTTGTAGCGTGAGTGAAAGTTATCTTCTACTTGCTCCACTCGGATGAAATCAATATCCTCTGGGGTTTGGGTATCGAGGGCAAAGCGGAGCTTCTCCTCGTCCCGCGCTTGAGGGAGATCAAAATGAATCACCTGGCCAAGAGCATGGACACCGGAATCCGTTCGTCCCGCTCCATGAACGGTAACAGGGGTTCCTTGATTAAGACGCGTCAAGGTCTTTTCGATTTCTTCTTGCACACTACGAGCATGCGGTTGGCGTTGAAACCCTGCAAACAAGGTCCCGTCATATGAAATGGTTGCTTTGTATCGTGTCATGGTTTTATTTTAGCAGGATATAGAAGGGGTTACAAGAGTGAAAAACTCAAACTGTCCGGGTACAGTTTTGCGAGCACAAAAAGAGGCTGGGACAAAAGTCCTAGCCTCTCAATTGTTTTTGGATTGTAGAGCAAGACGCAGTGGTTGAGTGGGCTCTACTACGCTGATTTCATCAGCTTTTACAGCCCTACTCAACTGTGCGGAGGTGGGACGACGAAATCGAATTCTAACGAATTACCGATTTCTGTTCCACTCTCCTAACTTCGACCTGTTACAAATCTACTAGGTCTTAGTCTCTTTTTTTATTTTTCAAGTCCATTCCTGCTGCTCCTAAGATCGCTCCTAGTAAAGCGAGTCCAAGTGCAGATTCCACTCCTGTTTCTGGGAGTTGCTTGTTAGAAGATACTGCTTCTGAACGAACCTCTTTTTCTACAGCTGCTGGAATTGGCGTTGGGGTATTTACTGGTGCTACTGGTTGATCTTTCGAGATCACTTGAGGCGTTGAAGGTTCTGGAACCACTTTGTTTACGAGCAAGTCTGATTTCACTGGTGCTTCTACGGAAGGGCTTGTTGGGATCACAATTTCTTTGGTACCGACTTCAACAATTTCTGCAACTGGCTCTTTAGCAACTTCTGTAGCGATCACTTTTCGACTTTGATCAAGTGCCGAAACCTCTACATACTCAAGACCTTGCCCTTTAACTCCAGCCTGGATCACTTTGCGTTCTCCTTTAGCGAGATCTGGATTGGTCCGTTCCACAAGGTCAAAATCAAGCTCTTTTTCTACGATTTCAAGACTTGGTTTGTCTTCCACTAGGGCTTTGACGTCATTTTCAGCCAGGCTACCTACTTGCGTGATTGGCTTGAGCCCCGCAAGGGCTTGGGTTAGAGCAGCCACTTCTTGATCCACCTGATCTTGATGAGCACGGCTCACATTCCAATTCAAGCTATCTAAGACTTTCGCAAGTGCTGCGCGAGATTCTGGTGTGTAAATGTCTAGATCTGTTGGCACCGTAGCAACTGCTTTTCTAAGAGCAGTGAAGTCTGCTTTGAAATAGTCCTTGTTGTGGTTGGCAAAAGCTTCCATGACCTGGAAGACTTCTTCTTCCTTGTATTCATTGGCCGGCTCATCAGCCCAAATTCCCAACATACTTCCGGATGTCGGTAATTTGACATCAGGGTACTTGGTTGAAGCTAACTGTTCAAACGGAACAGTTTCTGTATTTTGAATAGCTTTTTCGAGCGGATAACTTTGGTCACCTTTGTGGCCCAAAACATAGTACCAGTCTCCGTTGGTGTTAAGGAATTTATAACCCTTATCTGCCAAATACTGTGGAGATGCGAGGTTATAGCCCCACCATCCTTTAGACCAGTATGAAATCAAGACGTCCTTGTCAAAGGCAACATCGTCTTCATCTCCATAATAGAAGCCATCGTTAAAGGCCATTGGCTGCAAGCCTTTTTCACGCGCCATGGCTGCAAGACTATTGGAATACTCCGCAAACTTACCATAGAGGTCATACCACTTGAGGTAGTACCAACCTTGCGCACTGGTAGCGTCATTGGCATATTCATCTGTTCCGTAGTTAAAGATCTTAGACTTGTCTTTGAAGTAGTCCATGTACTTGCCAATCAAGGCTTTGGTAAAGTTGACTGCTGCTTCATTGGTCAAATCCATGGTTGTTTTTGAAACCGTATCAAAGCTGGCTTGTGGATTTTCAATGCCCAATTTTTCCATGGCCACCAACAAAGCATCCATGTGTCCAGGACTATTGACTGCCGCAATCAAGCCGATTCCTTTCGCAGTCGCATAAGCATGGAGTTCATCCATTTCTGCTTGAGTCAAGGCTTGACCATTTGGATCATCGTAATAGGCCTTGGTGCCTTCTAAAATAGCCTTTTTCACATCATCACTGGCATAGGTTTTGCCATTGGCTTCCACCGTCATATCATCGAGTACGAAGCGCATACCATCGTTTCCGACAAGGAGGTGCAAGTCAGAATAACCCAACTCACTGGCCTTATCTACGATCCGTTTCAATTGATCCAGTGAGAAGTATTTGCGGCCTGCATCGATCGAGATGACCTTCTTCATGGCAAGTTTTTCTTCCGCTTCTTTTGCTGCAACTTCTTTCGCGTAGCTTTCCGTATACACCAAAGCATCTTGAGCTGCTTTGAGATGGTCGATCAAAGTTTTGGCCTCTGCTCGAGTGGTATTTGTTCCTGCCCCTTCTAAAGCTTTTTTAGCTGCCGTAAAGGCTACTAGAGATTCCGGTGTATAGTGGTCCAAATCAGTTGGAGCTTCTGAAAGAGCTTTTTCAACGACTTCAGGATCTGCTACAAAGTAGTCTGCATTTTTGTCCGCGAAGGCATGCATGAGCTTAAAGAGAAGGTCTTTTTTGTAGGTTGCGGATGGCGTATCTGCCCAGGCAGCTACCATGCCACCGATGAAGGGCACCTTAGCTCCATCATTTTTTTGAACCACATCAATCGCTGACTTGGAAATTCCTTCGAGACCTTGATCCAGGTTGTACCAACCAGATCCAGCCTTGTCCCGTCCAAGCACATAATACCAAGCATCATTGGTATTAAGAATCTGATGACCTAGTTCAGACAAGAGTTTTGAAGAAGCGACATCATAGCCGTTCCAGCCACCTGTCCAGTAGGACACAATGATATCCTTGTCAAAAGTGCCATAGGAAGTATCGCCATTGTAGTAGATTCCGTCATTAAAGGCCATTGGTTTCATCTTGTGTTTTTTCACAATAGCTGCTAGATCATTGGCGTATTGGATGAATTTTTCATAGCCTTTTTCTGGATAGCCTTCACCTGGCCAATGCTTGCTGGCTTGGAGAACCTGCCAGCCATGGGCATCTGTAGCATCGTTAGCATATTCATCCAAACCAATGTTAAAAATGTCTGCCTTGCCGCTGAAATAAGCCGCATACTTGTCTACCAAAGCCTTGGTAAAGTCTAAGGCTTTTTTGTTGTCCAAATCAACTGTCCGAGCTGATTTCTTTGTACCAAAATAATTAAAGTGAGGATTTTCGATCCCCAATTGTTCCATGGCTGTCAGAATCGCATCCATGTGACCTGGACTATTAATGGTTGGGATGACACCTACTTTCTTCGATTTGGCGTAGGCCAAAATATCATCCATTTGAGCCTGGGTCAAGGCTGTCCCGTTCGGATCATCGTAATAAGCTTTTGTCCCTTTTTCAACCGCATCTGTCACGGCTTGGCTAGAATAAGAAGTATCTCCCACTTTCAAAGACATATCATCCAGCACAAAGCGCAAGCCGTCATTTCCAACTAGAAGATGCAAGTCTGTATAGCCCGTCTTACTAGCTTCATCAATGATTTCCTTGATTTGCTCTGGTGAGAAGTACTTGCGACCGGCATCGATCGAAACAATCTTTTTCTTGGCTAATTTTTCTTCCTGATCAGGATCTTTAGCAGGCGTTTCCGTCGCTGGTTGAGCTGCCACATCCGACTCTGCGACAGAACTTGCTTCTTCGCGAATCAAACGGTCAAGATCTGATACCCGCAATTCACGATCAGGCAGTGTCGGTTGACTTTGATCGACGATTGGGGCAGGAGCCGTTGGTTTTTCTACTGTTGGCTGAGAAGCTTCCTCATTAAGAGAAATCGTTGACTCACCCTCGCTTGGCTTAGTTGGAACTGTCGTTGAAGGGCTGTCTGTAACGCTCGTCGTATCTGCCGATACAACATGAGCACCAGCAAAAAATCCTATGAGCACCGAAGCAGCTCCTACTGCATACTTGCGAATCGCATAACGTGGTTGATGTGATTTCATCAGGACCTCCTAAATTGTCTTTGTAATCGTTTTCTCAAATTTACCACGATATCTTAATAAATTCAATGAGGGGTCACATTATTCTTTAATTAGGAGAGGAAGTTCTTGGATTCGATCCAAAATAAAACGAGCCCCTTACTCAAAAGGAAACTCGTTCATTTTTATAAATCATCTAAAGCATCTTTGACCTTGTCAAAGAACCCTTTTTTCTTTGGGTTGACCTTCAAATCACTTGCTTCTGCAAAGGCTTGAAGGGCTTCTTTTTGCTTGTCATTTAAACCAGTTGGGGTGACGACATTGACGGATACATATTGATCTCCCATGGCACCACCACGTAAGCTTGGAGCCCCTTTTCCACGGAGGCGGAATTTCTTACCAGTTTGGGTTCCTTCAGGAATGACCAAATCGACATCTCCGTGAACAGTTGGCACATGGACCGTATCTCCAAGAGCTGCTTGGACAAAGTTCAAGTCTAACTTGTAGTAGATGGTTGAGCCATCTCGTTCGAAGCGATCGCTCGGCTCAACATTGACAACGACATACAAGTCACCATAAGGTCCACCGTTAAAGCCGGCTTCTCCTTGACCTGCTAAGCGGATTTGTTGACCTGTTTCAACTCCGGCAGGAATCTTAACGTTCACGCTATGAGCTTGTTTTTCATGACCTGTTCCACGACAAGTCGTACATGGATCTTTGATTTCTTGGCCACGACCATGACAGACATCACAGGTCACTTGACGGCGCATCATCCCAAGAGGGGTTTGCGTATCCACATTGATGACTCCAGAACCATGACAGCGTCCACAGGTCACCGGACTAGTCCCTGGCTTAGCTCCAGAACCATGACAGGTATGGCAGCTAGCTTCCCGATGGTACTTGACTTCTTTTTCCGCACCAAAAATCGCTTCTTCAAACTTGAGATTGACGCGGTATTGGAGGTCATCCCCTTGACGAGGTGCATTTGGATTACGACTTGCACCACCACCAAAGAAGCTAGAGAAGATATCTTCAAAGCCACCAAAACCAGCACCATCAAAGCCACCAAAACCACCTGCTCCGCCACCGAAGCCACCATTGGCACCTGCAGCACCATATTGGTCATAAGCAGCCCGTTTTTGCTCGTCACTCAAAGTCTCATAAGCTTCTTGAACTTCCTTGTACTTTTCCTCAGCACCAGGCTCCTTGTTGATATCTGGGTGATATTTTTTAGATAATTTCCGATAGGCTTTCTTGATCTCATCTTGAGATGCATTCTTTGAAACGCCCAAACGGTCATAAAATTCAGTATTGTTCATACAAGATACTAAGAGCGAACAGAAAGCGACTGAAATTTAGGAAACCGACAAGAAATCCTGATTTCTTAGGCGGTTTATCTAATTTCCAAGCTTTCCGCTCGAGTTCAATTCCCCGAACGCTCTTTGTTCCTTTCTATAATTTTCATGTAAATCTTTAGAGGCTGTTTTCTATACTTCGCTTCACTTGATCAAAGTCTTGGTCCGATAGAGTAAATATCAAATCCTCTTCTGAGTAGTCGTTTCGTTCTTTAAAATAGTTGTCCGTATTCTCTGCCAAGCCTAAACTTAGAATCACTTTTCTTGCAAACTCTTGATGGGCAAAACCGATAGCCGTAATGATTTGTTTATCTTGCACAACCAGTTTGGGTTGGAAATTTTCACGTGGAAGAAACTCAAAATAGTCAAAGAAGTTTTGCCAAATTCCACCTGTATATTTCGTGTCCTTCAACAGACCTGCTTTCGCTAATAAAAGAGGCGCTGAAGAAATGGCTGCAACGAGGATATCTTGCTCACCAAGGTCCCTCAAGAACGAAATCAATTTTCCATCCTGTAGGGCAGGTCCTATGTTGACCATCCCGGGCAAAATCACGCAAGAATACTCTTCAATACGGATTTGATCTAGTGTTTTCGTTGGTTGACAGGGTAAGCCATCCTCAGAGACCACCATCGAATGATCTGAAGCAGCATAATCAATCGTAACATCAAAAGACAGAGCTAAAGTACTCGTTAAAGCAGTTATCTCATAAAGAGAAAAATTAGGATAAATCAAACAAAGTACTTTTTTCATACGCAACATCCTCTATTTTACCGAAAAACAGAGGCTGGGTTGCAACCTCTGGATTTCTTTTTATCATTTACTAGTTAGGCTGAATTGAGTTTCGGCTTAAAGGAATCCTCAAATCTCGGAACCTTTCTTTATTTCAGGAGGTTCCGCTAAAACAATCCACTGGATTGTTTTACTTCTCCGTAAACTCTCCGTCTACGACGTCATCGCCTGCGTTTCCTGCTGCTTGTGCGCCTTCTGCTCCTGCTTGGGCTTGTTGCGCTGCTGCAGCTTGTTCGTAGAGTTTAACAGCCAATGCTTGTGCTTTTTCGTTCAAGGCTTCAAGTTTTGCTTTCATTTCTTCAAGGTTACCTGATTCTTGAGCTTTCTTAAGATCATCAAGTCCTGCTTGAGCCGCGTCACGTTCTGCATCAAAGCCTTTGCCTTCAGTTTCCTTGATTGTCTTTTCAGTCGCAAAGATAGCTTGGTCTACTTCGTTACGAAGGTCTACTTCTTCTTTACGTTTCTTATCTGCTTCAGCGTTAGCTTCTGCATCTTTCATCATGCGGTCGATTTCTTCATCTGTCAAACCTGAGTTTGATTGGATAACGATCGTTTGTTCTTTTTGAGTTCCAAGGTCTTTCGCCTTAACAGATACGATACCGTTCTTGTCGATGTCGAAAGTTACTTCGATTTGAGGAATTCCACGAGGTGCAGCTGGGATATCAGTCAATTGGAAACGTCCCAGAGTCTTGTTATCTGCTGCCATTGGGCGTTCCCCTTGAAGAACGTGGATATCAACGGCTGGTTGGTTATCTGCTGCAGTTGAGAAGACTTGTGATTTAGATGTTGGAATTGTTGTGTTGCGGTCGATGAGTTTTGTGAAGACTCCACCCATTGTTTCGATACCAAGTGACAATGGCGTTACGTCAAGAAGGACAACGTCTTTGACGTCACCAGTGATCACACCACCTTGGATAGCAGCACCCATAGCCACTACTTCGTCAGGGTTCACTGATTTGTTTGGTTCTTTACCAGTTTCAGCTTTAACAGCTTCTACAACGGCAGGGATACGAGTTGAACCACCGACAAGGATGACTTCGTCGATATCTGACAAGCTCAAACCTGCATCTGAAAGGGCTTGGCGAACTGGAGTTTTCGTACGTTCTACAAGGTCACGAGTCAAATCATCGAATTTCGCACGAGTCAAGGTCATTTCCAAGTGAAGAGGTCCAGCAGCGCCTGCAGTGATGAATGGCAAGCTGATTTGAGTTGAAGTCACACCAGAAAGGTCTTT
Organism: Streptococcus taoyuanensis; assembly: GCF_029589235.1. Lineage (NCBI taxonomy): Bacteria > Bacillati > Bacillota > Bacilli > Lactobacillales > Streptococcaceae > Streptococcus > Streptococcus taoyuanensis. The sequence goes on along the minus strand of NZ_JARQVW010000023.1, from coordinate 6,878 downwards.
CTTCGCTTTTTCAGCTGCATCTTTCAAACGTTGAAGCGCCATCTTGTCTGTTGACAAGTCGATACCATTTTCTTTCTTGAATTCTTCAACCATGTAGTCGATGATTTTTTGGTCAAAGTCGTCACCACCGAGTTTGTTATCCCCTGCAGTTGCCAATACATCAAAGACACCATCACCCAATTCAAGGATAGATACGTCGAATGTACCACCACCAAGGTCGAATACCAAGATTTTTTCTTCTTTATCAGTCTTATCCAAACCATAAGCAAGGGCTGCTGCTGTTGGTTCGTTGACGATACGTTCTACTTCAAGACCAGCGATTTTACCAGCGTCTTTAGTTGCTTGACGTTGTGCATCGTTGAAGTAAGCAGGAACTGTGATAACTGCTTTCGTTACTTTTTCACCAAGGTAATCTTCAGCGTAACCTTTCAAGTATTGAAGAATCATAGCTGAAATTTCTTGTGGTGTGTATTCTTTACCGTTTGCAGAAACTTTTTCAGAAGTACCCATCTTAGATTTGATAGAGATGATGGTATCTGGGTTTGTGACTGCTTGACGTTTTGCAGCGTCACCAACGATGATTTCACCGTTTTTGAATGACACAACAGATGGAGTTGTGCGGTTTCCTTCTGGGTTTGCGATGATTTTTGATTCAGTTCCTTCAAGAACTGCTACTGCTGAGTTTGTTGTACCTAAGTCAATACCGATAATTTTAGACATATGTTTTTCTCCTCGTTGTTTTTTCTCTTTTTTTCTTTTTGATATTTCCCTTAAGTGGTGGGGACGTGAGCAACTCCCTTCGGGATTTCATCACTTATTTTTGAGCCTACTGTCTCAAAAATCCCCTGTTTCAGTAGCACAAGCTACTGAAACTTTCACCACGGCGGGAAATATATTCCTTGCAAGCCTCCGGCTTGCGTCTTATCTTTCTTTCATAGTTTAGTGTCGTTTCGGACAAGACAGCCTAGTTATAAACCACTACCATGGCTGGGCGAAGGATGCGGTCATGGAGTTTGTAGCCTTTTTGGAAGACTTGTGCGATAGTGTCTGCTGGATGTTCGTCATCTGCAGGTAAGGTTTGGATGGCCATGTGGTAGTTATGGTCAAAGGCTCCGTCCGCTGGAATTTCTTCGATTCCTTCTTCTTTCAGAGCATGTACCAAACTTTCTTGGACCATTTCCAAGCCCTTCTTCACATCATCTGTCAATCCTTCGACGGCAAGGGCGCGTTCGAGGTTGTCCAGTGATGGTAAGATCGCTTTTGCCAAATCTTGGCTACGGTATTTTTGTAATTGTTGACGTTCTTCATTAGCACGGCGCTGAATGTTTTGCATTTCTGCATGAGCACGAAGGTATTTGTTTTCAAATTCTTCGGCACGCGCTTGTGCTTCTTCTAACTCAGAAGGTTGGTTGCTTTCCTCTACAACTTCTTCAGTTGTTTGGGCAACTTCCTCTTCTTTCACGTCTTCTTTTTTGATATCTTCTGTCAAGGCATACACCCCTTTCATTTAGTCTTAATTTACTTCATAATGGTTGCTATTGAGGTAACGGTAGTAATCCGTCAACTTCATGACCAGTACTCGGCCGATAACATTGACCAGGCTTATCACACGCCTGTAGTCCATCTCTACGGGACCGATCACATGCATGAGGGCCATCCCACGATAAGGAACTAAGAACTTGTGACTAATCACTGTCACATTTTTCAAGGCCTTCTCTTGGGATTCCGCAACCAGGATCTGGGTCATTTGGTCTTCTGGCATTCCCCCTCGCAACTCCAAGGCCACATGTTGGGGATTGTCTAAGAACTGATAGGTCTGAAGATCGGCGTAGGTTAATGATGAAACCTTTCCTTCTACAAAGACCAGTTCTTGAAACAGTTGCGAGAAGACGTAATCAAAGAGATCCAGCACATTGTCTGTCGTCTTGAAATAGCGCTGTACAATCTGTGGAATCTCCGTCCGCAAGCGGTAGTGGATATCCAAAACTGTATTTCCAATGAAGCGTTCTTGAACCAGCTGATGGAAGATTTCCAAGTCACTGGTTAAGAAATTCTTTGGAATGGCAAACTGGACGGTGACAGGCTTTGATTCATCCAAGGTCAGAACTGCTAAGGCATCGTGATTGGATAATGGAACAATTTCAAAACCAGTCAAGCGCTGACGTGTCGGTTCAACATCCTGAATCACTGCGGTGTAACCCGTCATCTGGGCTAGTAACTTGGCCGTAGCATCCAAGATATCGTCTAACTTAAAGGCTTCGAAATCAAAGGCTTTCACCACCTGGTAGACATCTTGCTCATCAATCAGCTCTAGATCAAGCGAGTTCTGAACAAAATATTGGAAACCAGCTCGGCTAGGCAGCCGTCCACTCGAAGTGTGGGCTTTTTCTAGTAAGCCTTGCTTTTCGAGGGCAGCCATGTCGTTTCGGATGGTCGCACTACTGGATTGAATAACATCTTGCAGTGCTTTTGAACCGACTGGTTCGTGGGTCTTGGTAAAGATATCGACAACAAGATTAAGAATCTCATTTTGACGTTCTGTAACCATGACCTCACCTCTCTTTCATTTTTAGCACTCTGAACACTCAAGTGCTAAACCATGATTCTATTATACACCCATCCAAAAGAAAGTCAAGAGAAAAATCCAAAAAATTAGCACTCTTTTTTCAAGAGTGCTAAAAATCATTCTTAAGACCTAGAGAAGTGAATCTCCTCTTATTTGCCAGCTTTTTTCAATAGCTGAATATATTCTTCCAATACTAGCTGATGCTTGGCCATATACTGAGCATTTTCTACGCCAACATAACGGAAATGCCAATTCTCAAAGTTCACACCCGTGATGTTGCTCTTCCCATCTGGGTAGCGAAGAACAAAGCCATATTGCGGTGCGATGGCAGCCAACTGCAAGCCCAACTCATCACTTTGACCAGCTTCGACACTCATATCAATCGCAAGTCCTGTCTGGTGTTCACTCGCACCAGGGACCTGTACCTGGGTCTGCACCTGCTTTTCAGCTTCTTCGTGCGAAAGGCCGCTAGCCTCTAGTTGCGCAACACGCTCATTATAGAGCTCTGTTTGCTCGGCCACACTTCGATAGCCTGATATCAAGGTTTCTTCTGGGGCAATTTTGCGAGCTGCTTCTAAGAATTGACGAGTTGGTTCTACAATCCGACTATCCACTTTGATAGCATCTACATCTGTCAATTGTGGGTTCAGCTCTGGCTTCACATTGTCACGATTGACCAAGATCAACTGCCAGTCTTTGGTCGAAACGGCTGGTAAATCTGATTTTTCTTTCTTTTTCTTAGAAGAAGAGGGAGTCGTTACAGCTGTTTTTTTAGCCTTCCAAAACTGAAGCCCTGAAAACAAGCTTGGTTTCGCTAAGTAAGCACCAATTCCTGATCCAAGGACCACAAGAAGAAAGAAACTCAATAGGTAAGGCCACCACTTCTTACGTTTTTTTCTTGCGCGTCTATACTTATTCGTCATGGCCACCCTCTAGAAGTTTTGCTCCAACCTTACGATAAGATAGATCCCCAATCTTTTCAATACTGAAAGCACCATCCTCATAGGCCAAAACTGTCACGCTTCCGTTGTCCAAGACCAATTCTTCGACTGCTTTTGGATCAATGAGATAAATCAAGGTCGTAATGGTCATACCATGGCTAACCACAATAGCATTGCCGCCGCCAGCTGCTTCGACCTCTTTTGCGATGGCTTCAAAACCTTCTTTGATCCGACTACTCAAGGCTCCCCAGGATTCAGCCCATCCAGTGGTATCCACTTCGACGATTCCTTCTGCTAACTCCATTAGGCTCAACTGATGGAAATCATCGACCTTAAAGACACGAGGTAAGACCCCCATGAAGAGATCACCATCATAAGCACCGTCAAAACTACCAAAACACCACTCGCGGATCCGTTTGTCATAACGATAAGGGATTTTCCCTGTCAGACCGAGTTCTTGAAGAATAATTCCCATGGTTTGAATGGTGCGTCCAGAATCACTCGAAACAGCCTCTTCAAAAGAAAGCCCAGCTTCCTTGAGACCAAGTCCTAATTCTCGAATCCCACGCTCTCCTGCTTCTGTCAGCGGAGTGTCTGACCAGCCCTGTGCTCGCCCAATGGTATTAAACATGGTTTTTCCATGACGAGCAATATATAATCTGGTTTTTGTCATTCTATTACCTCCGTATGTATCTCTTTCATTATATCATTTTTTACAAAAAGAAAGAAGGAAAGCTCTTACAAGTTTTGAGAGAAAGAAAAGGCATGACCAAAGGGTCAGCCTTTCAGGATGGACTAGGATTCTTGCAAGCTTTCACCTACCTCACGGTAACTGCTATCTCCAACCCCCTTAACCGTCAATTTTCCATCTTCATATTCTACAAGGGTAACACTACCGTTTGAAAGAGGCAGATTGAGATTTGGTTTTCCTTCGATCAAGCAGACCAAGGTCTGAATGGTCCAACTATGGCTGACCACCAAGGCATTGCCTCCACCATTTTCTTCTACTTCTTTGGCGATGGCTTCAAAACCTTCTAAGATTCGGCCTTTCAAAACTTCCCAAGGTTCAGCCCAATTCGCTGTGTCCACTTGGCAAATGCCATTGGCCAAGTCTTCCAAGGTCAAGGTCTTATAATCCTCTACATCTAGCACGCGCGGCACGACACCGTGAAAGAGCTCCCCAACGTATGCCCCATCAAAGCTACCAAAACACCACTCGCGGATCCGTTTGTCAAAGCGATAAGGAATCTGGTCTTTCAAGCCCAATTCATCGAGAATGATCCCCATGGTCTGAATGGCACGGCCTGAATCACTGGAATAAGCTCGAGTAAACTCCAAACCAGACTCACGCAAGCCGATTCCCAGAGCCTGAATCCCTCGTTCTCCTTCTGCTGTCAAGGGTGTATCGGACCAACCTTGAGCACGGTCAATGGTATTAAACATGGTTCTCCCATGACGAATCACAAATAATCTTGTTTTAGCCATCTTGTCTCCTTTTGCAAGAAAAAAGTCTGGAGTTTTATCATCACAGCCTTTTCTATTTTCTACTATTATACTAGATTTCTCTTAGTTTTTAAAGCTATGAACCGGAGCTGGAATTTGACCACCACGGGCAATGAAATCAGCTGACGAAGCCTTGTTGACCTTCATTACCGGAGCAGACCCAAGAAGTCCACCAAGCTCTAACATATCGCCTTCCTTGCCATAAGGAATGATCCGAACGGCTGTTGTCTTTTGGTTGATGACCCCGATAGCTGCTTCATCGGCGATCATGGCCGCAATGGTTGTATCTGGAGTATCAGCTGGGATGGCAATCATATCTAGACCGACTGAACAGATAGCTGTCATAGCTTCCAATTTTTCCAGGTTGATATGGCCTGATTGGACCGCCGCAATCATCCCTTCATCTTCTGAGACAGGAATGAAGGCACCTGACAACCCACCGACTTGGTTACAAGCCATGATGCCGCCTTTTTTCACTTGGTCATTGAGCAGAGCTAGCGCTGCTGTAGTTCCATGGGTTCCAACTACTTCAAGCCCCATGGCTTCAAGGACACGGGCAACCGAATCCCCAACAGCTGGTGTTGGCGCGAGAGACAAGTCTACAATCCCAAACTCAACACCTAGACGTTCACTAGCCATTTGACCCACTAATTGGCCGACACGTGTGATCTTGAAAGCTGTCTTCTTGACGGTTTCAGCCAATACATCAAAGCTAGCGCCTGGTACTTTTTCAATCGCCCGTTGGACGACACCAGGTCCTGAAACCCCAACGTTGATGACAACATCCGCTTCACCAACACCGTGGAAGGCACCCGCCATAAAAGGATTATCTTCTACCGCATTGGCAAAGACCACCAGTTTCCCTGGCCCCATTGGATCCGCTTGGGAGGCTTCTTTAATAATACGACCCATGTCTCGGACAGCTGTCATATTGATCCCTGTCTTAGTGGAACCGATGTTAACCGAAGAGCAGACAAAATCCGTCTCTGCAAGAGCTCGAGGAATAGAATTGATGAGGATCTCATCCCCCTTTTGGTAGCCTTTTTGAACCAGGGCTGAGAAGCCACCGATAAAGTTAATTCCGATCTCTTTAGCCGCACGATCCAACGCCTTGGCAAAGGGTACATAATCTGTCGCATTGGTTGCCGCCCCGATAATAGAAATCGGAGTGACCGAAACCCGCTTGTTGACAATAGGAATACCCAGTTCTGCCGCAATCTCATCTCCAACAGCCACCAAATCTTTGGCCTTTGTCACAATCTTATTGTAGACTTTTTCTGCTGCCTTATCGATATCTGGATCAATACAATCTAGAAGTGAAATCCCCATGGTGATGGTCCGAACATCAAAGTTTTGCTCCTCAATCATGGCAATGGTTTCTGTTACCTGTTTAATATCCATAAATTCTCAACCCCTATCTTACAAATTGTGCATGGCATCAAAAATCGCTGCGCTCTGGATATTGATTTTGACATGAAGAGACTGACCGAATTCTTCCAACTCTGAACGAAGCTGCGTGAAATCCTTTTTCTCATCTGACGATACAACCGCCATCATGGTAAAGTACTCATCCAATACCGTTTGAGAGATATCGTCGATATTGAGTCCCAATTCTGCCACTTTCGTTGCGACACCGGCTACGATTCCTTTTTGGTCTTTTCCAACGACTGTAATAATTGCTTTCATTTCACTGCTCCATTCTATCTATTTGCTTCCATTGTAGCACAATCCCCTTAAAATCGCCCTTCTCAACTGGGAACGTTCGTATATTTTTATGTGTATAAAAAAATAAAGAGGCTGGGACAAAAGTCCTAGCCTCTCAATTATTTTTGGATTGTCGAGCAAGACGCAGTGGTTGAGTGGGCTCT
>NZ_JARQVW010000022.1:0-22315 GCF_029589235.1 Streptococcus taoyuanensis | reverse complement strand
AGAGCCCACTCAACCACTGCGTCTTGCTCGACAATCCAAAAATAATTGAGAGGCTAGGACTTTTGTCCCAGCCTCTTTTGTGATGAACAGCAAGTAACAAAAGGAAGAGGATTAGAATAGATGTTCGGAAATCAAGCGTTTTTCTAATAAAATTGTAAGAGTTTCTAGGAAAATATTGAAGTAAAACCGAAAAAATAGTAAAATGGAAGAGCTGATTGCAGCAAATCAACTGTTCTGCATTCTCCTTTTTGGAGAAGTGTTCTACATTAGAAAATGGAGTATTCTATGAAGAAAAAAATTATCTTGAAAAGCAGTATCCTAGCGGTCGCTGCGGGTCTTAGTGTTTTTGCGATCAATAGCGTTTTTGCAGACGAATTGCCCGTACAGTTCATGGGCGTTAATGACTTTCACGGTGCCTTGGAACAAACAGGGACAGCTCGTTTAGAAGGCGAAACTGTGAAAAACGCAGGAACAGCCCCACTTTTGGCAACCTATTTGAACGATTCGCAAAAAGACTTTGAAACGGAGAATGCCGGAACGCCTAATGCCAGCATCCGTGTGCAAGCGGGAGATATGGTCGGCGCTAGTCCAGCCAACTCTGCCCTCCTTCAAGATGAACCAACTGTAAAAGTCTTCAATGAAATGAACTTTGAATACGGAACCCTTGGAAATCACGAGTTTGACGAAGGACTTGGTGAATTCAACCGGATCATGAAGGGAGAAGCCCCAACACCTGGTCAATTCAATAAGATCGTCGATGAATATCCTCATGAAGCTTCTAAACAAGAAGTCGTGATTGCCAACTTGGTCGACAAGGATACCAACAAAATCCCATTTGACTGGAAACCTTATACCATCAAAGAAATCCCAGTCAATGACAAGACAGTTAAGGTCGGATTTATCGGGGTTGTTACGACAGAATTCCCAAATCTTGTCTTGCGCAAAAATCATGAACAATACCGTGTTTTGGATGAAGCAGAATCGATTGCTAAATATGCGCGTGAATTAAATGACCAAGGGGTTCATGCGATTGCTGTCTTGGCCCACGTTGCTGCCACTAGTAAGAATGGTGTAGCAGAAGGTCCGGCTGCAGAAATGATCAAAAAATTAAACCAAATCTATCCTGAAAACTCAGTGGATATCGTCTTTGCAGGCCACAACCACCAATATACAAACGGGATGGTTGGAAATACCTTGATCGTTCAAGGTACGTCTCAAGGGAAAGCCTACTCGGATGTCCGTGGAGTCCTAGATACAGATACAGCTGACTTTGTTAAAGCTCCAACTGCTAAAATTATTGCAGTAGATCCATCTAAAGGCAAAGCAAAAGATGCCAAGGTTCAAGCGATCATCGATGATGCCAATGCGACGGTTAAAAAAGTAACAGAAGCAAAAATCGGTACAGCAGACAAGGCTGAAAATATTACCCGTGAATTGAATGCACAAAAAGAAAGTGCTGTTGGAGATTTGGTCACAGCAGCGCAACTAGATATTGCCAAAAAATCAGGTTATCCAGATGTTGACTTTGCCTTCACCAACAATGGAGGAATCCGTGCAGACCTCGTGGTGAAACCAGACGGAACAGTAACTTGGGGTGCAGCTCAAGCAGTACAACCATTTGGAAATATCCTCCAAGTAGTAGAAATCACTGGGGACCAAATCTACAAAGCTTTGGACCAACAATATGATGAGAAAGAGCTTTACTTCTTGCAAATGGCAGGGATCAAGTACACCTATACGAAACCAGCTGATGCAACGGAAGAAAATCCATATAAGGTCGTGAAAGCATACAAGGCAGACGGGACCGAAATTGATCGCAACAAGACCTACAAGGCGATTATCAACGACTTCTTGTATGGTGGCGGAGATGGCTTCTCAGTCTTTCGTGATACAAAATTGATCGGTGCGATTAATCCAGATACTGAAGTCTTTATCCAGTACATCGAAGATGTGAATAAGGCAGGGAAGAAATTATCTGCTTCAATCTTGGGCAACAAGACCCTTGTGGAAAAAGTGGAAGAAGAAACACCAACTCCAGAACCACAACCACAACCTCAACCTCAACCAACTCCAGAACCACAACCACAACCTCAACCAACTCCAGAACCACAGCCAGCGCCAGTTGATCCAGTAAGTCCTGTAAATCCAGTTCATCCTGTAGCTCCAGTGTCTCCTGTTACCCCAACTCCTCAACCTGAACCCCCAGTAACTCCAGCGCAACCAGCTGCAATTGAAACAAAAGAAGTGGCAACAAACAAACCAGTTGCTGTCACTTATCATACGGGTGGACAAACAGAAGTAGCTGCTACACCAGCAACTGGTCTTCCAAAAACAGGTCAAGATGAATTGGCTTCAACCGTCCTTAGCCTCTTTGGCATGACCTCACTAGCTTTAGCAGGATTTGTAGCCAGAAAAAAACGTGAAGGCTAAGTCGTTCATCCGTTAACTTACATTAAAAAACGTCCGTTCTATAAAGAAACGGACGTTTTTGATGTCTTAGGCTGTTTTCTCCACCCAGACACTGCGGACAAAGAAGAGGCTAATCAGAGCTAGTGCTAGAAAGGCAACTCCAATGTAATAATAGGGTTGATCCATTGTAGTAGATCGACCAGAGAGGTTAACAATCCCTCGGTAGAGGGCTCCGGCTGTGAGCGTAGCCACTCCTGAATTCCAAAGATTGAGGCTCAGGCGAGAGAAGCCTTTTACCATCAACTGTAGAAGCACTAGTAGGGCGCCACCGATCAAAGGAATCAAGAAGAGGTAGTGCATGAAGGCAGAGGTTTCGCCAAAACTAAAGTGTTCGTAGATACGACTTCCGACAAAGAAGAAAGCCGAGATAAGAATGTACCATAGGATGGTCTTTTTCAAGCGTTTTTTGATAGGATTAGTAACCGATGTAGACAATGTCACTCACCGCCCTTTCTGAGATAGTACCATTTGTTGTTGGTTTGTTAATAACTTGGCCATTGAAGTAAAGGGTAGAAGATCCACCCCCATCCAGGTTGTAAGCTGTTTTAACGCCATAAGACTTCATCACTTCGGCTAATTGGTAGAGAGATAGCCCTTCACTTTCTGAAGTCCGTCCATCTGACACGACGATAATGTAGTGATTTTCATCGATGATTCCAATCGCTGTCCGTGGATTAGACGCCATAGATTGCCCGACCTCTGAGTTGGTATCGACGGTAATTTCTCCATTTTCAACCAAGGAAGGACCGAAAGCGAGGAGATTGACGACCCCGTCTTTGACCAATTGATCTGCAGAGATCTCATCTTCGTAAATAATTTTGAAGGATCCATCCTTGTAAATGGCCAGGTCACCATTGCTTGAATCTTCCCGAACGGTATCGCGGTAGACCACTCCATTTCGGATGACGTATCCTGTACTGTTAGCCCCGTAATAGTCACCATTCACTGCTAGAATGGCACTGTTGTTGGTGGCTGTGACAGAGGTCTTAGCCGTCACGTTGGTTCCGTAAGTGTTTTGTGCAAAGGCTGTTTTGAGGTAGTCAGATGAGCTGACTGTGATATCTGCGATGTAAACCTGGGTATTTTCAACCGTTTTTTCTGTTAAAGTCACCTGGATATTGTCATCTGAATAGCTGGTATCGGTCGTTGTTGCTGATGCAGCTGCTTTTTTGGCTGCCTTTGTGTCCGTAGTCGTAGCTTTTACGGTTTGGATGGCATCGGATAAGACAAAGGTCTTGAGCATCGAGTAGCTAAAACTGCTGGTCAAAAGAAGGCCAAAGCAGGCAGCATAGGTGTAGGATTTTTTAAAGAATTTCATGGTGGGGAGCAGTCCTTTCTTTGAAGATCACTTTTTTCTGGATCACCCATGAGACCAGAAAGAGGAGGAAGCCGACGACAATCTTACTGATCAGGAGATTGAGCCCGAAAGCAGTATAGAAGAGTCGAATCAAGAGCGTATCGAGAATAAAGAGGCCAAGAGCTAGACCAAAGTAGCCACTTCCAGTTTTAGCGACACTGTCTTTATTCTTAAAGACCAGGTGCTTATTGGTTGAGTAGTTAAAGATGGAACTCGTCACACGAGCGATCCCATTGGCCAGGAGAATACGTAGACTAATGGGCACGGCCATCATCACGAAAAGGAAGAAGGCGTAGACCAGATAGTCAACGATAAAACTACTCAGAGAGGAGAGGGCAAACTTGAACATGTCCTTGTAGATCATGAGGCCATCTCGAATAGGTCGGAAGTGGGAGCCTTCGTTGTCATTGATGTAGACCGTCTCGATGGGAACTTCCACGATGGGGAAGGACTTGCTTGCTGCGAGGAGAACATTCATTTCATATTCATAACGCTGACCGTCAACCTCAAGCATGAAATGCAAGAGATTCGTAGTGAAAGCCCGTAAGCCCGTTTGGGTATCGCTGACCGCCACCCCTGTTTGTTGCTTAAACAAGAAACGAGTCAATTTATTTCCGAAAGCAGAACGCAAAGGAACTTTTCCAGAGAAGGCGCGTGCTCCTAGAATAAGTGTTCCAGGATGCTCTTGAGATTGGTTAACAACCCTGAAAATATCCCAAATTTTGTGCTGACCGTCTGCATCAGCTGTAACAATGCTTCCATAGGTGCCTCTTTCTAGGATGTAGGCATAAGCAGTCTTGAGTGCTTGTCCTTTTCCTTGGTTGTGCTCATGAGTCAGAACTGTCGCAAGACCCTCTAATTTGTCAAAGATCACTTTCTTGTCAGCGTCACTCCCATCGTCGATGACGATGATGTGGAGATCGCTCTTAGCGTGAACCAAGCGAACCAGTTTGACAAGATTCAGATCCGGTTGATAGGCGGGGATGATAAGATAATTCATAATCGTTCCTCGTTTCTTGAGATTTGTTGTAGCTAGTATAAAGACTCAAGCTTAAAGCTAACTGATATCAGTTTTCTTTAAGGAAAGGAGAGGAAGAGTGGGAATAGTTTCTTCTATAAATGTCATTTTTTAGGACATTTCTTTCTTTTTTCTCGAAGGGGACGTCCAGAATCATTTTTTAAATCCTAAAGATAATTCTTGCCTTTGTTCGCAAAGTCTGGTATAATAGTTTCTTGTGAGTAAACCTCACTTACCCCTTGCAAAGACAGGGGGTCATTAGTCCAAAAGGAGGAACATTATCAATGGCTAAATACGAAATTCTTTATATTATTCGTCCAAACATTGAAGAAGAAGCTAAAAACGCTTTGGTAGCACGTTTCGATTCTATCTTGACTGACAACGGTGCAACTGTTGTTGAATCAAAAGATTGGGAAAAACGTCGTCTTGCATACGAAATCCAAGATTTCCGTGAAGGACTTTACCACATCGTAAACGTTGAAGCGAACGACGCTGTAGCTCTTAACGAGTTCGACCGTCTTTCAAAAATCAACGGTGACATTCTTCGTCACATGATCGTAAAAGTTGACGCGTAAGAAATCATCCGAGGTGACTTATGATTAACAATGTTGTACTTGTCGGTCGTATGACCCGTGATGCTGAACTTCGCTACACTCCAAGCAATCAAGCAGTTGCTACTTTCAGCCTAGCTGTCAACCGCAACTTCAAGAGTCAAAATGGAGAGCGCGAAGCCGATTTCATCAACTGTGTGATCTGGCGTCAGCAAGCAGAAAACTTAGCCAACTGGGCTAAGAAAGGTGCTTTGATTGGGATTACCGGTCGCATTCAAACACGTAATTACGAAAACCAGCAAGGTCAACGTGTTTATGTCACTGAAGTCGTAGCAGACAGCTTCCAACTATTGGAAAGCCGTGCAGCACGCGAAGGGCATGCAGGTGGTGGTTATTCATCAGGCAACGGTGGTTTTGCTGGAAATGCAACCCCAAGCTTTGGTGGATCTGAACCAAGCAATGCAGCGCCAAACTTTGGTCGTGAAGAAAATCCATTTGGAGCGAATCCAATGGATATCTCAGACGACGATCTTCCATTCTAAGAATGGGTTTAACGAATTAAAACTATAAAGGAGAATTAAACATGGCTCAACAACGTCGTGGCGGATTCAAACGCCGTAAAAAAGTTGATTACATCGCAGCAAACAAAATCGAATATGTCGATTACAAAGATACTGAGCTTCTTAGCCGTTTCGTTTCAGAACGTGGGAAAATCCTTCCTCGTCGTGTAACTGGAACTTCAGCGAAGAACCAACGTAAAGTAACAACAGCTATCAAACGCGCTCGCGTAATGGCTTTGATGCCTTTCGTAAACGAAGATTAAAAAAAAGACCCTAACGGGTCTTTTTTTCACGAGCTTGGAAATGTAAGGGCGAGTTGAGGTCCAGTGGACCTCTTTTTCAGACCCATTGGATCTTTTTTTGCGAGCATAGAAATGTGATAGTGTGTTAGGTCCGTGTGAAGCTCTTTGAACTTTCCCAAGCTCTGATTATGCTATAATGAGGGGAGAAAGGTATCAAGGAGGGAACTATGAAGGAAGGTGTAATCATCAGGAGGATGATAAAGGCAGATATTGAGCACATCTCTCAAGCTTTTATCCACCAAGGGTGGCCGGGTAGAGAGGATATCTTGACTAGCTATTTTCAGGAGCAGGAGAATAGAGAGAGGGACGTATTAGTAGCTGAGTCGGATGGATTTGTGGCAGGCTATATCACTATATTGCCTGCTGCCAAGCACGGCCCTTTCGTGGGAGTCTATCCTGAACTATCTGATTTTAATGTTTTTGAACCATTTAGAAATCGAGGGATTGGGAATCAAATCTTAGAGGAGGCAGAAAAAAGAGTCTGGCTACTATCAGAGATTGTTACTTTAGGGGTTGGTTTACACTCGGGTTATGGTCCAGCTCAAAGACTGTATGTCAAACGGGGCTATATCCCAGATGGATCTGGGGTTTGGTTTAGGGATCACTCCTTGGCCCCTTACAGTTCTTGTGAAAACAATGATGACTTAGTCCTCTATTTTTCAAAAAGATTGAACAGGGAAATACAGTAAAACAAAAACGGATGAAAACTTCATCCGTTTCTTTTTAGCGTCGAGTTGCTGGTGCTGTGCTCGAACTTTTAATATTAAAGCGTTTCTTGAGGTAGAAGCGAAGGACAAGTGCTAAAGCTCCTAAAACGATGGCAAGGACATCTGGAATAGTTGGGTTGAGAACCTGTGGGAGTAAGGAAGTAAAGGACAAGACAATGACCCAAAGGAACATGACTCCAACAAGAATCGGCATAGATTTCCAAAGAGAAGGACGCTCGCTACGATCTTTGGTGCCATCCATATACTGATAGAAGAAGTAGTACATGAGATATAAGAGCAAAGCCCCTGTCAAACTTCCAAGGATCAAGGTGATCAAACCATAGCCAGTACGACGCGGTGCAACCAAGTTCATAAAGGCGCTAATCGCAGCAAAAACACCAAAGATAAAGAGGAAGGAATCCAAAATCATGAGAGAGGGAGCATCGTTTAATTTCGGATGCTCTTTTTCATAGCGTTCTTTCTCGCTGAAAGAGTTCGCCCAAACAGTTGGAGCTCCAAAAAGGGTCCGTGCTGGAATTCCTTTTCCTTGGTTCTCATGGATAGCTGGAAGAATTTCTTGGATGAGGCTTTCTGCTTCTTCCTCTGTCTTTCCGTTTTCAAGCAATTGGTGTTTGGCGATCCGGATAAATTCTTGATTTTTCTTACTAAGTTGATGAAGGTCGGTTTGAGACATAGTTACTCCTTTGATGTACAAGTTTGGTTAGAACCATTTTTTATGGATGAGGTAGACGACGAGAGACCCGGTCAGGGCAAAGGCGATGAAAATAATCAGCCAGAAAGCATGGGGTTCGCCATTGAGCGGAAGCTCATTGTCCTTGAAGTTCATCCCGTAGGCCGAAAAGATCATGGTCGGAATGGACATGACAATGGTGACGAGGGCCAGGGTCTTCATGATGTTGTTCTGGTTGTTGGAGATGATTGATGCGAAGGTATCGGTCATGGAGTGCAGGATATTTCCATAAATATCTGCCATCTCAATGGCCTGCTGGGTTTCGATCAAGGTATCTTCCAACAGATCCTCGTCTTCTAGGTATTTCTTGATGTTACTGGTGGCACTGGTCAATTTCTTGATCACGCGCTCATTGGTTTTCAGAGAGGCCTTAAAGTAGACGATGGTTTTTTCCAACTCCATCAACTCAATCAGCTCTTCATTACGCGTTGATTTGTGCAATTGGCTTTCAATCTGCTCGCTTTTGCGATCCAAGGTACGAAGCGCTGACAAGTAGAGTTCAGCGTTGCGATAGAGGATCTGAAAGATAAAGCGTGACCGCATAAAGGTATAGAAATTGCGCAAGCGTCGGTTGATAAAGATATCGAGAAGTGGCAATTTCTCCAAGCAAGTCGTGATAATAGCCTCTTCTGTCAGGATAATCCCTAGCGGAATGGTCACGTAGTAGGTCTGATTGTTCCGCTCTTCCTTGATGGGAACGTCGACGATAATCAAGGTATACTCATCTTCGATGGTCATACGGGACATTTCTTCCGCATCGAGTGGGGCCCGCAAGTCTGCAATATCAATATTAAAAGCAGAGGCGATTTCCATCGATTCACTTTGAGAAGGGTTAACAAGGTTGATCCAGCTACCGGGTTCCAGCGTCTCTATTTCTTTAAATTCAGTCGTTGTCGATAAAAAGACCTGTTTCATGGTGCCTCCCCTTGTTTTTTTACACCTTAACATTATATCAGAAAAAGGACGGTTTTGGATAAAAGAATACTAAAAAATTTGTTATAATGGAGGTTAACAAAAAGGTGATTAGAGTAAGAACATGCAAGATAAAATTGTCATTCATGGGGCACGCGCCCATAATTTAAAAAATATAGACGTGGAAATTCCACGGGACAAATTGGTCGTGGTGACGGGGTTGTCTGGTTCTGGAAAGTCCAGTCTGGCCTTTGATACCCTCTATGCAGAAGGCCAGCGCCGCTACGTGGAGAGCTTATCGGCCTATGCCCGGCAGTTCTTAGGAAATATGGAAAAACCAGATGTGGACTCCATTGACGGCTTGAGTCCAGCTATTTCCATCGACCAAAAAACGACCAGTAAAAACCCCCGATCTACAGTGGGGACGGCAACAGAGATCAATGACTACCTGCGCTTGCTCTATGCGCGTGTAGGGACGCCTTATTGTATCAATGGGCATGGAGCGATTACAGCTTCTTCAGTTGAGCAAATTGTCGATCAAGTCTTAGAGTTACCAGAGCGCCAACGCCTGCAAATTCTAGCTCCTATTATTCGCAAGAAAAAAGGCCAGCACAAGAATATCATTGAAAAGGTGCAAAAAGACGGCTATGTCCGGGTGCGGGTCGATGGTGAGATCTATGATGTGACAGAGGTTCCAGAACTATCTAAAAGCAAGCAGCACACGATTGAAGTGGTTGTGGACCGAATCGTGATCAAAGAGGGCATTCGCTCGCGGCTCTTTGATTCGATTGAAGCAGCTCTTCGGATTGCGGATGGTTATGTGGTGATTGATACCATGGATGGCAAGGAGCTACTCTTTTCTGAGCATTATGCTTGCCCAGTCTGTGGCTTTACCGTTCCTGAATTAGAGCCCCGCCTCTTTTCTTTCAATGCGCCTTTTGGATCTTGTCCAGACTGTGATGGGCTGGGCATTAAGCTAGAGGTGGACTTGGATTTGGTGGTGCCAGATGATCGCTTAACCCTTCGTGAAGGAGCACTTGCTCCTTGGAATCCGATCTCTTCCAACTACTATCCACAGATGTTAGAGCAAGCCATGATCCATTTTGGCGTTGATATGGACCAGCCTTTTTCCGATCTTTCTCAAGAAGAAAAGGACTTGGTCCTCTATGGTTCAAATGGCAAGGAATTCCACTTCCACTATGAAAATGAGTTTGGTGGGGTTCGGGATATCGAAATTCCTTTTGAAGGGGTCGTAAACAACATTCACCGTCGTTTCCGTGAGACCAATAGTGATTTCACCCGCAACCAAATGCGCTCTTATATGAACGAATTGACCTGTGCGACCTGCCACGGCTACCGTCTCAATGACCAAGCTCTTTCTGTCCGTGTCGGTGGGGAGAAAGGGATGCATATCGGAGAGGTGTCAGATCTATCGATTGCGGACCACTTAAAAGCTGTGGATCAGTTGGTCTTAACAGACAATGAAGCCACGATTGCAAGACCGATCATAAAAGAGATTAAGGATCGCTTAACCTTCTTAAACAATGTGGGGCTCAATTACTTGACCTTGTCACGCTCAGCAGGAACACTATCAGGTGGAGAGAGTCAGCGCATTCGCTTGGCAACCCAGATCGGTTCCAACCTCTCTGGGGTCCTTTATATCTTGGATGAGCCGTCAATCGGCCTCCATCAAAGGGACAATGACCGCCTGATTGCCAGTCTAAAAAAGATGCGTGATTTAGGCAATACCTTGATCGTCGTCGAACACGACGAAGATACCATGAGAGAAGCAGACTACCTGATCGACGTCGGCCCAGGTGCCGGTGTCTTTGGGGGAGAGATCGTTGCAGCAGGAACTCCAAAGCAGGTGGCACGCAACAGCAAATCCATCACTGGCCAGTATTTGTCCGGCAAGCGCAAGATTCCGGTTCCAACAGAGCGCCGTTCAGGAAATGGCCGCTCTATTGAAATTACAGGAGCAAGTGAGAATAACTTACAAGACATCACAGTACGCTTTCCTCTAGGAAAATTCATCGCAGTCACTGGAGTTTCCGGTTCTGGAAAATCGACCTTGATCAATGGCATCTTGAAAAAAGCCATCGCTCAAAAGCTCAACCGCAATTCGGAAAAACCAGGGAAATACAAGACGATTCAGGGGATTGAGCATATCGATCGCTTGATCGACATTGATCAAAGCCCGATTGGTCGGACTCCTCGTTCCAATCCAGCGACCTATACAGGCGTCTTCGATGATATTCGTGATCTCTTTGCTCAGACCAATGAAGCCAAAATTCGGGGCTATAAAAAAGGCCGCTTTAGTTTCAATGTCAAGGGTGGGCGTTGTGAAGCCTGCTCAGGAGATGGGATCATCAAGATTGAAATGCACTTCTTGCCAGATGTCTTTGTCCCTTGTGAGGTCTGCCATGGACGTCGATACAATAGTGAAACCCTCGAAGTCCACTACAAGGAAAAAAATATCGCAGAAGTTCTGGATATGACGGTCAATAAGGCAGTCGAATTCTTCAAGCACATTCCAAAAATTGAACGCAAACTCAAGACCATCCAAGATGTGGGCTTGGGCTATGTAACGCTGGGGCAACCAGCGACCACCCTTTCAGGTGGGGAAGCGCAGCGAATGAAGTTGGCTTCTGAATTGCACAAGCGCTCTACAGGAAAATCCTTCTATATCTTGGATGAACCAACGACCGGACTCCATACCGAAGACATTTCTCGCTTGATCAAAGTCTTAGAGCGTTTTGTGGATGATGGCAATACAGTCCTTGTGATTGAGCACAATTTAGATGTTATTAAGACAGCAGATCATATCATCGATTTAGGACCAGAAGGCGGTGTCGGTGGTGGAACCATTATTGCGACCGGAACACCAGAAGAAGTAGCAGCAAATCCTGCTAGCTACACAGGACAATATTTGAAAGGAAAATTACAATGAATCAACGGATCAGCAACTTAAGAAACAAAATGAAAGCCCAAAACCTCAAAGCGGTATTGATTAACAATTTGAAAAATGTTTATTATTTAACCAATTTCTGGGGTTCAAACGGGACCGCTTTGGTGACAGAAGAACGCGTGGTACTCTTTACAGATTCGCGCTACACCATCCATGCCCATGCGACTTGTTTCCCCTTTGTAGAGATTGTGGAAACCCGCGATGAGTTGACTGCAGCTGCAGAGATCGTTAAGGACCTTGGAATCAAAGAACTTGGTTTTGAGGATGAAGTGACGGTGGCCTACCATGCCCGCATGGCTTCTGTTTTCAGTGGTATTAGCCTTCAATCCCTAGCGAACTTTGTCATGGAATTGCGCTTGATTAAAGATGAGACCGAGATTGCGGCGATTAAAAAAGCTTGTAGCATCTCTGACCAAGCCTTCCATGATATTTTAGACTATATCAAGGTAGGGAAAACGACAGAGTTGGAAGCAGCGACTTTCCTAGATTTTAGAATGCGGGAGTTAGGAGCTTCTGGTGTATCTTTTGATATTATCTCAGCAGCTGGTGAACGCTCTGCCATGCCTCATGCGACTCCAAGTGATCGGGTCATTTCAGCAGGAGATGCCTTGACCCTTGATTTTGGTTGCTTGTATAATCACTATGTTAGCGATATGACACGGACAATCTATGCAGGACATGTCAGCGACAAGGAAAGAGAGATTTACGAAACCGTTTTGAAAGCCAATCAAGCCTTGATTGATGCTGCTAAAGATGGACTTGGCTTCCGTGATTTTGATAAAATCCCACGTGATGTGATCGAGGCAGCCGGCTATGGTCAATACTTTACTCATGGAATCGGTCATGGAATTGGGCTAGATATCCACGAAGAACCATACTTCAGCCAAACGTCTAAAGAAGCGATTCAAGCAGGTATGGTCTTAACAGATGAGCCAGGTATTTATATCGAAGGTCTCTCTGGCGTGCGGATCGAAGATGACCTCTTGATTACAGAAACTGGCTGTGAAGTCTTGACTCTTGCTCCTAAAGAATTGATTGTCCTATAAAATAGACAGTATTTTCTTAACCCCTGTGTAACAAACAAAGATAAGAAATGAGGCCTATGAAAAAACGAATTTTAGTATTGGGAATTCTTCTAGTAGCCCTTCTATTTGCATTTGCTCCTTCTGCTCATGCTGGTGTCGGCAATACGCATAGTGGTGGTAGTAGCACTATTCATTCTGGCGGTGGTGGTGGTAGTAGCTGGTCTGGAGGGGGAAGTAGCTGGTCTGGTGGCAGTAGCTGGTCTGGTGGATCCAGTAGCTACAGTTCTAGTTCTGGATCAGACTCTGGTGGGGCGGTAGCAGTTGTCGCCATCATTGGATTGATTGGATTTGTCTATAATATTGCAAAAGAGGCTAATGAGAGTGATGATTCGTCCTATTCAAATAGTGGTCCAAAACGGACAACCGAAGAACGGGCGGGTCGACCAATTGAGAACAACTATGAAGCGATTCGCCGCATCCGTAAACTGGATCCAATGTTTGATGAAGACCGCTTCTTGTCGCAAGTTAAGCTGGTTTATCTTCAATTGCAGTCTGCCTGGACAGAAAAAGATTGGAATTCTGTGCGGAACTTAGAAAGTACGAGTCTTTATGAGCAGCACTTGACGCAGTTACAAGAGCATATTCGTGCCAAAACAACCAATGTTCTAGAGCGCGTATGTGTGGAAGATTCGAAGATCAAAGACTTTATCGAAAATCCAGAAGGCAATGACCGCATTGAAGTCATTCTGTCTTCGACGATGAGAGATTACATTCGAAATGATGAAACGGGTCGTGTGATCGAAGGGGATCCAACCAAAGATCTCTTTACCGTTTACCGCATGGTCTTCCTCCGTGAACATGGAGCCCAGACAGAGATCATTAAGAATTCAGAAGTCGTTAGTGATCACTGTCCGAACTGTGGTGCGCCACTAACGATCGATTCAATCGACAAGTGTGAATATTGCCAAGCATCCTTGAAGCACAATCCAAAAGATTGGGTCTTGGATGTCTACGAAGTTGTGGATGAAATTGAATTCTACAGATAGGAGAATGTATGGGATTTATTAAAGCAGCCCTTTCAGCGGGCATTTCAAGTTTTCAAGATAGTAAATTTAAGGAAGCCATTACCTTGCCGGAAGCTGTTCCAGCAACAGCTTTGGCCATTAAGGGACAGCTCTTGACCAAAGATCCAGATGGGCGCTCTCGTCAGAGCAACCAAAATACGGGTCTATTGACAGATGGCTCTGTTGTCATTGTTCCCCAAGGCTATGTTGCTCTCTTGGTCAATAATGGAACGTTTCTAGGAGACCTTCTAGAAGCAGGGAGTCACGAATGGCAAGCCGGTGAAAATGCCTGGTTGTTTGAAAAGGGTGGTGTGAAAGGAACGTGGGATCAGTTCAAGAATCGTTTCTCATTTGGAGGCCAAGTGGTCACCCAACAAGAAATTATTTTTGTGCGGATGCAACCTTTTACAGGAAATAAATTTGGCACTCAAAATCCAGTTGAGTACTTTAGCGACCGTTACCAACAACTTCTTAGCATTCGTTTTTATGGTCTTTATGATGTTAAAGTGGCAGATCCTGTACTCTTTTACATCAGTGCAGTCAGTCGTCAAATCACTGCAGATAAGCCATTTACCTTGGAAGATGTGGCTCAGGGAACCTTGCGCCAAAATCTAGCACCAAAAATTGCAGTGGCCATTTCAAAATATACGGCTGAAAATAAGGCAGACATCTACAATATCAATGCGGACCAAGATGTCTTCAATGAAGTTGCAAAACGCGAAGTCAACAAAACGTGGACAGAATTATATGGTATCGAATTAACCAATGTCCTCATCGAAGATTTGAGCTACGATGCAGACAGTATGGCCAAGGTCAATAAACTGGACAGTGAATTGGCAGCGATGAAGTACAATACCATTGAAATCGAAGAGCGTCGTGCTCGCAATGAGGCCTTGGTGGCAGCTGCTAAAAATGAAGGTGGCAATGGCATGAACATGATCATGGGGATGAACTTGGGTCAAGCCCTTGGCAATGACCTTCAAAAACAAGCCTCTCCAGCGCAAGACAAGCCTCATACCTTCTACATTGAAGTAGATGGAAAATATGTCCATGTCACCAAAGATGCGGATGGTAATATTGTGCCTGTGGACCAATAAGGAATAGTGAAGATGGAGTTGGAGATATAGAGATTCTAAGGACTCGTTCCTGCAATCTCTCTCCGCCTTCTAGCCTTCCTAAAAAGAGAAAATTGCTGTTTGAGAAAAATCAAATAGTGTGTTACAATAAAGAGTAATCTATTTTTAAAAAAGAGGTAATAAAACATGATCGAAGCAAGTAAATTGAAAGCTGGTATGACTTTTGAAACAGCTGACGGAAAATTGATCCGCGTTTTGGAAGCTAGCCACCACAAACCAGGTAAAGGAAACACTATCATGCGTATGAAATTGCGTGATGTCCGTACTGGTTCAACATTTGATACAAGCTACCGTCCAGAAGAAAAATTTGAACAAGCGATTATCGAAACTGTTCCAGCTCAATACTTGTACAAAATGGATGATACAGCCTACTTCATGAACACTGAAACATATGACCAATATGAAATTCCAGTTGTGAATGTAGAACAAGAATTGCTTTACATCCTTGAAAACTCAGAAGTAAAAATTCAATTCTACGGAAGCGAAGTGATCGGTGTAACAGTTCCTACAACTGTTGAATTGACTGTTGCAGAAACTCAACCATCTATCAAAGGTGCTACAGTGACTGGTTCTGGTAAACCCGCTACAATGGAAACTGGTTTGGTCGTAAACGTTCCTGACTTCATCGAAGCTGGACAAAAATTGGTCATTAACACTACTGAAGGAACTTACGTTTCTCGTGCATAAGAGACATCTCAGGGTGTCAAATAGAAAGGAACTTCTATGGCAACTGAACAATTTGGTGACATCGTTATTGCACCACGTGTATTAGAAAAAATTATTGCGATTGCGACAGCAAAAGTAGAGGGTGTCTATTCGCTTGAAAACAAGAGTGTTTCAGATAGCTTATCCAAACGCTCACTTGGACGTGGCGTCTACCTTCATACAGAAGAAGATGGTCAAGTTTCAGTAGACATCTATCTCTATTTAGAATATGGAGTGGCTGTACCATCTGTCGCTGTAGCCATTCAAAAAGCAGTCAAGTCTGCAGTTTATGATATGGCAGATGTAACCTTGGATGCTGTCAATATTCACGTTGTCGGTATCGCAACGGAAAAATCTCCAAAACCAGACTTGAAAGACTTGTTTAATGAGGACTTCCTCAATGACTGATGAAATTTTATTAGAATCACGTCGAGATTTGCGCGAGCGTGCCTTCCAAGCCTTGATGGCCTTGGAATACGATGGAGACATTGTTGAAGCTTGTCGCTTTGCTTATCTACATGACAAGGACCTAGCAGAAGACAAAGAAGTCGATCTTCCTGCCTTTCTCATGAATCTCGTGACGGGTGTCTATCAGTCAAAAGATCAACTAGACCAACAAATCGGTCAACATTTGAAAACCGGCTGGACTGTTGAGCGCTTGACCTTGGTAGAGAAAAATATCCTTCGTCTGGGAATTTATGAAATGACAGAGTTTGATACACCACAGATCGTCGCAGTCAATGAAGCGGTGGAATTGGCCAAGGCCTTTTCAGATGAAACCTCTTCACGATTTGTCAACGGTGTCCTCAGTCAATTTGTGACAGAAGAATAAGTAAAAAGAGCCTACTGGCTCTTTTTTTTGGTAAAAAATATCCCCACAGTTTCTACTGAGGGGATATTGCTTTTAGACACTTTTTCCAGAGTGGAGACTAACGGGCAAGAAATAACCGGTAGTCGCTACTTTTTTTCCTTCGATCTTTTGGAGTAAAAGATCCACCATGAGGATAGCAATGTCTTCGAGGGGTTGTTGGATGGTTGTCAGTTCAGGTGTATAGGTCTCGATGAACTGGGTTCCATCATAACCAATCACTTTCAAATCCTGAGGAATCTGAATATCTAATTCTCTAGCGACTTTCATGATCAAGATCGCCGTCAAATCATCGGAGGCAAAAATAGCATCTGGTTTATGGTGGGTTAAAATCTGTTTGATTTCCATTTCTTTGCGAATAGGGGAGAAATCACTGGAAACATTAATGATCATGGACTCAGGTAGGACTGATGCAAAACCCGCATGACGCAAGCCTGTTGGGGAGTTGGAGTTGTCATTACCTGTGATCATGATAATATTTCGGGCTCCGGTTTTTACTAAAGTTTCTGCTGCTAACACTCCACCAGCGTAGTTGTCTGAAGAGACAACCGGAATTTCTGGGGAGAGGTTGCGGTCAAAAGCAATGATAGGAGCAGTTACCCGGTTGTAATCTTCAATGCCCAAATTATGGCTTCCTGAAATGATACCATCTACCTGGTTAGCCTCCAACATTTCAATGTATTCGCGCTCTTTTTCGGAGTCGTGTTCACTATTGCAGATGATGGTTTTATAGCCGTGTTTGAAGAGTTGGTGCTCTAGTTTGTCGATTAATTCAGCATAGAAAACATTGCTGATGTTTGGAAAGATCAAGCCGACTAACTTGGCTGATTTTCCTTGGAGGCTACGAGCAACATTGTTAGGTTTATAGCCCAATTCTCGCATGGCTTCTTGGACTTTTTGGATCGTTTTTTCAGACAGGTATCCTTTTTTATTGATGACCCGTGAGACAGTAGTAGGGCTGACACCGGCGAGTTTGGCGACATCAGTTAGCTTTGCGACCATAATCAAGTTCGTAGTAAGTTCCAGTCGGGGTTCCAGACTTGATCAAGATTCCATTTTGATCTGCATGTGGGTAGACCCGACCAGAAAATACTTTTTCTCCTTTATTGATAAAGATTTCAAAAATCGAATTGTCAATGAAAATATTAGCAGTTGTCGCTTGGTTAGCGATTGAGCAGCTACGGCTCGTACCAAAGTCTTGGGCATATTGCTCACCAGTCTGGCTACGATCGACTGTGACCAATCCTTTAGCTAGATCAAATGTGAGATCTAAGCCCTTTCCTTCTGCATCGGCAAAGAGGACGATTTCGTTCTGGCTATCCTTTTCAAACTGCAATTCCAATTCATAGCAGTTCTTGGTTTGTGCCTTGTTGGCAAATTCCTCACTCTCAGCGCGCAAGTCCTTGATGGCTTCGACTGGGTATTGGTAGAGTTTTCCGTCTTTGATGGTTAATTCTTTGACCAGTGAGAGAGCTCCTTGGTAGTCATAGGAATCCGTTGGATAAGAAACGTCTGGAAGACCTAGCCAGCTAACAGCATAGGCACGTCCATCGGGAGCATTAAATCCTTGAGTCGCATAGGCTTCAAAACCATAGTCGAGATTATGCAATTCAGATACATCAACCATTTTGGCCTTTTCTGGATCAAAGCTTGCCCCGATCTTGTACATATTTGGATAGATATTGTCATAATCGAGAACGGATTTATCTAAGCCTTGAGGACAGTAGAGGAGAACGGGTTGGTCTCCAACAAAGACTAGGTTGGGACATTCCATCATATAAGCTGTCCGATCGTTTGCAAAATCCAAATCACCGACTGCAACCCAGTTGGTATAGTCGTTATCTACAGCCTTATAGAGACGGATGAATCCTTTTTTCTCAAGGTCTTGACCACCAACGATAGCATAGTATTGACCCTTGAAATTAAAAATCTGTGGGTCACGGAAGTGATCCGTAGAGTCAGCCGGTTGATCAATCAAGATTTTGTCAATTTTTTCGATCTTTCCGTCCTTGTCCATCAAAGCACCGACTTGGTAAGGATGACGAACCCATTCTGCATCACGAACATTTCCAGTGTAGAATAGGAATAGTTTGTCACCAAACTGCATGGCTGATCCGGAATAAGCTCCATGGCTATCCAGATCTGTGTCTGGAAGAAGCGTTACACCAGTTTCTTTGAAATGAACCAAGTCTTCACTTTCTGTTTGTACCCATGATTTTAACCCATGGGCTGCACCAAATGGGAAATTTTGGTAAAACAAGATCCATTTTCCATCAAAGTAGGAAAAACCGTTAGGATCATTTAAGAGACCAGCTTTTGGCTCTACATGATAATGTGTATGCCAAGGAGATTTCGCCATGTTTTCTTGGATGGCTTGCTTTTCTTCTTTTGTCCAGTCTTCGTAACGTCTGTAACGACGTTCAGTTGTCCATTCCATTTTATTCCTCCGAATTTTTTCTTACTTCCATAGTACCGATTTCCTATTAAAAATGCAAGCGATAAATGAAAAAAACGGCAAAAAATGTCAAACGATTGACATCTATTTTGTAGCTTGAAGAAAAGAGGAGAAGTTGGAAATCTATGAAAAAATGAAAGAAAATGAAAATAAAAGACTGGTTTAAAGTGCTAAAAAGCGTAGTATAGGCCTGTCTTAAAATGAAAATAGTTTCATGCTATCAAAATGTGTCAAAAAGTCCAAAAAAGTTTCAAAAAAATCCTGCAAAACGGTTGACATATTTTCAATACGTGGTACAATTAAAAACGTAGAGGCGGGTGAACCGTTTTCAAAACAATAAAAAATAAGGAGATTTTTGCAAATGTCAAATACAGAAATTGCAAAAAAAGTCATAGATGCAATCGGTGGGGTTGAGAACGTTAGCAGTGTTGCTCACTGTGCGACTCGTCTTCGCGTGATGGTAAAAGATGAATCAAAAATCAACAAAGATGTTGTTGAGAACATTGAAAAAGTACAAGGTGCTTTCTTTAACTCAGGTCAATACCAAATCATCTTTGGTACTGGTACTGTAAACAAGATCTATGATGAAGTAGTAGCTCTTGGCTTACCAACATCATCAAAAGATGAAATGAAAGCTGAAGCTGCTAAACAAGGAAACTGGTTCCAACGTGCGATCCGTACCTTTGGAGACGTTTTTGTGCCAATTTTACCAGCGATCGTTGCAACTGGATTGTTTATGGGGATTCGCGGTGCTATTGCTCAAGACCAGGTTTTGGCTTTGTTTGGTACAACAGCAGACGCATTTAAATCTACTGATTTTTATACATATTCAACAATTTTAACTGATACCGCGTTTGCCTTCTTCCCAGCCTTGATTTCATGGTCTGCGTTCCGAGTATTCGGAGGAAATCCTGTTCTTGGGATTGTAATTGGTTTGATGATGGTTAGTCCGACACTTCCAAATGCGTGGGTTGTAGCGGAAGATCCTTCTAAAGCAGCAACATACTTTGGTATCTTCCATCATGTGGTTGGATTCCAGAACTCAGTTCTTCCCGCTTTCTTCGTTGGTCTAATTGGTGCGAAACTTGAAAAGTGGCTCCATAAGAAAATTCCAGATGTCTTAGATTTGTTATTGGTTCCATTATTCACATTAACAATCATGTCATTCCTCGCTTTGTTTATTATTGGTCCATTCTTCCACAGCATTGAAGAATATGTACTGAATGCAACTAAGTTTATTTTAAATTTACCATTCGGACTTGCAGGGCTTCTTATCGGTGGGGTTCATCAGTTGATTGTCGTTACTGGCGTCCATCATATCTTTAATCTTCTTGAATCACAATTAATTACTGCAGATAAAAAAGATCCATTTAATGCAATCATTACAGCAGCTATGACTGCGCAAGCTGGTGCTACTTTAGCAGTGGCAGTAAAATCTAAATCTCAAAAAGTGAAAGCTTTAGCATTCCCAGCAACTATTTCTGCTTTGCTAGGTATTACTGAGCCTGCAATCTTCGGGGTGAACTTGCGTTATGTGAAACCATTCGTTATTGCTTTGGGAGCAGGTGCTGTAGGTGGTTGGATTGCATCTATGTTAAATCTGGCTGGTACAGGATTTGGTATTACAATTATTCCAGGTACACTTCTCTATCTAAATGGTCAATTATTGAAATATGTATTTATGGTTGTATTTACAACTGCACTAAGTTTCGGTTTGACTTATATGTTTGGTTATGAAGATGAAGCTTCATCAGTTCCTGCAGAGGACAAAGAAGCTGGTGCAATTATTGAAGAAGAAACAACTGGAGTTATTCCAGCATCTCTTCAAGACGAAACCATCATCTCTCCTATCGTTGGTAGTGCTGTAGCACTTGCTGATGTGAATGATCCTGTCTTCTCAAGTGGAGCGATGGGACAAGGAATTGCCATCAAACCAACTGAAGGCGTTGTCTATGCACCAGCAGATGCTGAAGTAACTATTGCTTTCGCAACTGGTCATGCTTACGGTTTGAAGACAGCTAATGGTGCTGAAATCTTGATCCACGTTGGTATTGATACAGTATCAATGAACGGTGAAGGATTTGATCAAAAAGTAGCTCAAGGCGATAAAGTCAAAGCTGGTGATGTCCTTGGTACATTTGATGCAGCGAAAATTGCCGCAGCTGGTCTTGAAGACACAACTATGGTGATCGTCACTAACACGGCTGACTTTGCTTCTGTCACACCTGTTGCAACTGGATCTGTTGCGAAGGGTGATGCGATCATCGAAGTCAAAGCTTAATCGAAATAATAAGTTCTCAAGGACTGGTCTATCATCTCCAGTCCTTGAATTTTATTTCTCAAAAAAAGGTGTGTTTTTTCTTTAGAGAAGAGAAAAAGATTGACTACAAAATATGCTATAATAAATACAGGATATTTTTCATAATAAAAAAGGAGCCAACATGACAAAATTATATGGAAGTTTGGAAGCTGGCGGTACAAAATTTGTTTGTGCGGTTGGTGATGAAAACTATAATGTTGTGGAAAAAGTACAATTTCCAACAACCAAGCCAATTGAGACGATTGATAAGTGTATTGAATTTTTCTCAAAATTTGAGGATTTAGTTGGGCTTGCGATTGGTTCATTTGGACCAATTGATATCGATCCAAATTCAAACACTTATGGTTTCATCACAACGACTCCAAAACCGAATTGGGCCAATGTAGATATCGTTGGGGCTTTCCGTCGTGCCTTGAATGTACCTATCTATTTCACGACAGATGTGAATAGCTCTGCCTATGGCGAAGTGGTCGCACGCAATAATGCGGGTGGCCATATCGAAAACTTGGTTTACTATACAATCGGAACAGGAATCGGAGCTGGTGTCATCCAACGTGGCGAGTTTATCGGGGGAGCTGGGCACCCAGAAATGGGGCACTACTATGTGGCCCAACACCCAATGGATGTGGAAAAAGAATTCAAGGGTGTTTGTCCTTTCCACAATGGCTGTTTGGAAGGCCTTGCGGCTGGTCCTAGTCTGGAAGCTCGTACAGGTATTCGTGGGGAAAACATTGAACTCAACAGCAATGTATGGGATATTCAAGCCTACTACATCGCACAAGCAGCAGTGAATGCGACAGTTACCTTCCGCCCAGACGTCATTGTCTTTGGAGGAGGAGTAATGGCTCAACAACATATGTTAGATCGTGTTCGCACGAAATTTACTGCCCTCTTGAACGGTTACCTCCCTGTACCTGATGTGAGAGATTATATTGTGACACCTGCAGTTGCTGGCAATGGTTCAGCGACCTTGGGGAACTTTGTCCTTGCAAAAGAAGTGAGCGAGAAACTTAAAAAATAAGCAGCAATTGTCTCTTAGAGGTTAGAAACAAGAGCGAGGAGGCTGGGACAAAAGTCCTAGCCTCTCAATTATTTTTGGATTGTCGAGCAAGACGCAGTGGTTGAGTGGGCTCTACTACGCTGATTT
>NZ_JARQVW010000021.1:0-29172 GCF_029589235.1 Streptococcus taoyuanensis | reverse complement strand
CCGAATTCGAATTTAGTTGTGTCGATCACTTGTGTGTTTTCTGCGTCGCCAAGTGACTTAGTGAAGCCATCTTTAAGGGTTGCAGTGATCACACCGTTGTTCACAGTAATATCGAATTTATCTGTTACTTCTGCGCCTGTTACTGAGTCGTAAGCTTTGATCTTAGTAGAATCAAGTTCCAACTTCGCTTCATCGTAGTCATCTGAGATTCCTACTGATTGGATGTTGTCCTTGTTGTTTGCGTCAAATTTAGTTGTATCCAACCATACTTGATAAACCAACTTATCGCCACGTTTCACAGTCTTGGTGTTCAAGTTTTCTTTTTCGTTGTTTGATGCATCGTCCGCATATGGGTCCGCATTGGTATCTGCGTACTTGTCTGCCAACTCTTTATCATCATCAACGAGCTTGTCGCCTGTGATATCGTATTTCTCTTTAGAAACAACGTATTTCTCTGGTTGGAACTTAGGTTCTTCTGGAGGTGTTACACGGTTGTTAAATTCTTTATCCGCAATTTCGCCAACAGTCGCGATCAGAACTTTAGCTGTTCCATCGTGTTTCACTGTGACTGTCACATTCGCTTTCATAGTGTCGTATGTAACGGTTGCGTCAGATCCTTTAACTTCTTCTACTGTGTAATTGTGTACGCCTTCTTGGCCTTTCTTGAATTCAAGAGCTGAGAACTTGACGTTACCAGCCGCATCATTGCTTACAGTTTCAAGAGTCTTACCTTCTGAATCTTTAAGAACGAAGCTGAATTCGTTAGCTTTAAGCTCACGACCTTCCAAACGTTTTGTGAAGTTGAATTCCACTTCAACTGGAACGTTGTTAACACGTTTTTCAGTTGGTTTTTCAGGTTTTTCAACTTTCTTAGTCGTTGGGTTGTAGTAGTTAACTACTTGAGTCGCAGTATTTTCAATATCCGCACCGCCAGGAACATCTGCGTTCACAGTTGCTGGAATATCAAATTTATAGTAGCGTCCAAACTCGAACTTAGTAGTGTCAATGATTTGAGTGTTTTCAGCGTCGCCAAGTGACTTAGTGAAGCCATCTTTGAGGTTAGCTGTGATTACACCGTTAGCGATTGAGATGTCAAACTTAGATGTAACATCCGCACCTGATACTGAATCGTATGCCTTGATGTCTGAAGCATTCACAGTCAACTTAGTTTCATCGAAGTCATCTGTGATACCAACTGTTTGGATGTTATCCTTGTTAGCTGCATCAAATTGAGTCGTGTCAAGCCATACTTGGTAATAAAGTTTTTGGCCACGTTTCACAGTCTTGGTGTTCAAGTTTTCTGCTTCGTTGTTTGATGCATCGTCCGCATATGGGTTAGCGTTTGTATCCGCAACCTTGTTAGCCAATTCTTTGTCATCATCAACGAGTTTCGTACCTGTTACATCAAATTTCGCTTCAGAAACAACATATTTTTCAGGATTGAACTTAGGTTCTTCTGGAGGAGTCACACGGTTGTTAAATTCTTTATCCGCAATGTCGCCTACAGTCGCGATAAGAACTTTAGCAGTACCATCGTGTTTCACTGTGACTGTTACATTCGCTTTCATTGTGTCGTATGTAACGGTTGCGTCGCTTCCTTTAACTTCTTCTACAGTGTAGTTGTGAACACCTTCGTCACCCTTCTTGAATGACATAGCTGAGAACTTAACGTTACCAGATGCATCATTGCTTACAGTTTCAAGAGTCTTACCTTTTGAATCTTTAAGTACGAAGCTGAATTCGTTAGCTTTAAGTTCACGGCCTTCCAAGCGTTTAGTGAAGTTGAATTCTACTTCAACTGGAACGTTGTTTACACGTTTTTCAGTTGGTTTGCTTGGTTTTTCAACCTTCTTAGTTGTTGGGTTGTAGTAGTTTACAACTTGAGCCGCAGTATTTTCAATATCCACACCACCAGGTACATCAGCTTTCACTGTTGTTGGGATGTCAAACTTGTAGTAACGGCCGAATTCGAATTTAGTTGTGTCGATCACTTGTGTGTTTTCTGCGTCGCCAAGTGACTTAGTGAAGCCATCTTTAAGGGTTGCAGTAATCACACCGTTGTTCACAGCGATATCGAATTTATCTGTTACTTCTGCGCCTGTTACTGAATCGTAAGCTTTGATCTTAGTAGAATCAAGATCCAACTTAGTTTCATCGTAGTCATCTGAGATTCCTACTGATTGGATGTTGTCCTTGTTAGATGCGTCGAATTTAGTTGTATCCAACCATACTTGGTAAACCAACTTGTCGCCACGTTTCACAGTCTTGGTATTCAAGTTTTGTTTTTCGTTGTTTGATGCATCGTCCGCATATGGGTTCGCATTTGTATCTGCGTACTTGTCTGCCAACTCTTTATCATCATCAACGAGCTTGTCACCTGTGATATCGAATTTCTCTTCAGAAACAACGTATTTCTCTGGTTGGAACTTAGGTTCTTCTGGAGGACGAACAGTATTGTTGAACTCTTTATCAGCAGGATCTGTCACGTTTGTGATCAAGGCTTTCGCTGTACCATCATGACGAACTTCAACTGTAACGACAGCTTTCATTGTATCGTATGTAACGGTTGCGTCTGAGCCTTTAACTTCTTCTACTGTGTACTTGTAGGTACCTTCTTGACCCTTCTGGTATTTAAGGGCAGTGACAGTTTTACCAGCTTTATTGGTGTACTCTACTGGAGCAAACTTGATCTTACCAGCTTTGTCGTTGGTTGCAGTTGCGATCACAACATTGTCGCTGTCTTTCAACTCGAATGTAAATTCGCCAGCTTTAAGGTCGCGACCTTCCAATTTCTTAGTGAAGTTGAATTCAACTGAGATTGGAACACTGTTTACACGTTTTTCAGTTGGTTTGTTTGGTTTTTCAACAGTCTTACTTACTGGATTGTAGTAGTTAACAACTTGAGCTGCTTTGTTTTCAATATCGGCACCAGCTACAACATCGTCTTTCACTGTTGCTGGGATATCAAATTTATAGTAGCGTCCAAATTCAAACTTAGTAGTGTCAATGATTTGAGTGTTTTCAGCGTCGCCAAGTGACTTAGTGAAGCCATCCTTAAGGTTAGCTGTCAGAACACCATTGTTATCAGAGATATCGAATTTAGTCGTAACATCTGCACCAGTAACTGAATCGTAAACCTTGATATCTGAAGCATTAACAGTCAATTTATCCTTGTCGTAGTTATCTGTGATTCCTACTGTTTGGATGTTGTCTTTGTTGTTTGCGTCAAACTTAGTTGTATCCAACCATACTTGGTAGTAAAGTTTTTGACCACGTTCAACAGTCTTGGTATTCAAGTTTTCATCTTCGTTGTTGGCAGTTGTATCGACATATGGGTTTGTATTTGTTTCACCATATTTATCTGTCAATTCAGAATCGTCATCAACGAGCTTCGTACCTGTGATATCGAATTTCGCTTTAGAAACAACGTATTTCTCTGGTTGGAACTTAGGTTCAGTTGGTGGAGTGACACGGTTGTTGAACTCTTTATCGGCAGGATCTGTCACGTTTGTGATCAAGGCTTTCGCAGTACCATCATGACTTACTTTAACAGTTACCACTGCAGCCATTTCATCATAAGTGACAGTTGAATCTGTACCTTTCACCTCTGTTACAGTGTAAGTGTACGTACCTTCTTGACCCTTCTGGTATTTAAGGGCAGTGACAGTTTTACCAGCTTTGTTTGTGTAGTCAACTGGAGTGAACTTGAAGTTACCGTCTGCGTCGTTGGTTGCCGTTGCGATCACAACATTGTCGCTATCTTTCAACTCGAATGTGAATTCGCCAGCTTTAAGGTCGCGACCTTCCAATTTCTTAGTGAAGTTAAATTCTACTGAGATTGGAACATTGTTGACACGTTTTTCAGTTGGTTTTTCAGGTTTTTCAACTTTCTTAGTCGTTGGGTTGTAGTAGTTTACAACTTGAGCCGCAGTATTTTCGATATCCGCACCAGCTACCACATCGTCTTTCACTGTTGTTGGGATGTCGAACTTGTAGTAACGTCCAAATGCGAATTTAGTTGTGTCGATGACTTGTGTGTTTTCTGCATCGCCAAGTGACTTCGTGAAGCCAGCTTTCAAGTTAGCAGTGATCACACCGTTGTTGACAGCGATATCGAATTTATCTGTTACTTCTGCGCCTGTTACAGAGTCATAGGCTTTGATGTCAGCTTTATTAAGATTTAATTTAGCTTCATCATAGTTATCTGAGATACCAACTGTTTGGATGTTGTCCTTGTTAGCTGCATCAAATTTAGTTGTATCCAACCATACTTGGTAAACCAATTTAGAACCACGTTCAACAGTCTTGGTATTCAAGTTTTCTGCTTCGTTGTTGGATGCATCGTCCGCATATGGGTTCGCATTTGTATCTGCGTACTTGTCTGCCAACTCTCTATCATCGTCAACAAGCTTGTCACCAGTGATATCGTATTTCTCTTTAGAAACAACGTATTTCTCTGGTTGGAACTTAGGCTCTTCTGGAGGTGTTACACGGTTGTTAAATTCTTTATCAGCTGCATCTGTTACGTTGGCAACGATTGCCTTAGCTGTACCGTCGTGTGAAACAACCACTTTAACAGTAGCAACCATTGTGTCGTATTTGACAGTTGCATCTGTACCAGGAGTTTCTTCTACTGTGTAGTTGTAAGTCTTACCAAGATCATCACGACCGAATTCAAGAGTCTTGAAGACAATCTTACCAGCAGCGTCATTCTTCACGCGTTCAACTTCAACGCCGTCTTTCTTCAATACGAATTCGAATTCGTTCTTTTGAAGTTCACGACCTTCCAAACGTTTCGTGAAGTTCATTTCCACTGGAACTGGAACACTGTTGACACGTTTTTGTGTTGGTTTTTCAGGTTTTTCAACTGTCTTGCTTACTGGGTTGTAAACGTGAACTGTTTGGTTGGCTGTATTTTCAATATCCGCACCAGCTTTAACAGATTCTTTCACAGTTGCTGGAATATCAAATTTATAGTAACGTCCAAACTCGAACTTAGTGGTGTCGATAACAGGAGCGTTTACTTTATCTTTGATAAATGCTTCCTTAGAAGTTGCAGTGATGGTGCCGTTTTCAACTTTGATGTCGAATTTATTGGTTACTTCTGCACCAGTTACTGAATCGTATGCTTTGATGTCAGCTGCATTAACGTCCAATTTTTCTGCATCGTATGTATCAGATACACCAACGTATTGGATGTTGTTCGCTTCAGTAAATTTCGTAGTATCAAGCCATACTTGGTAAACCAATTTAGAACCACGTTTAACTGTCTTGGTATTCAAGTTTTCTGGTTCGTTGTTAGTTGTCTTATCTACATATGGATCCGCATTTGTTTCAGTGTACTCATTTGTCAACTCATCGTCGTCATCCATCAACTTGTTACCAGTGATGTCATATTTCTCTTTAGAAACGACAAATTTTTCTGGTTGGAATTTTGGAGTTTCTGGAGGAGTAACTTTGTTGTTGAATTCTTTATCTGCAGTACCATCAGTAGCGTTACCATTGGCATCTTTACCACCAGTTGATGTCACGTTTGTAACAGTTGTCAATGAATGACCGTTCTTGGCAACTTCAACAGTCACTGTAGCCTTCATTTGGTCGTAAGTCATTCCAAATTCTTTGTTTGCCGGAATCACTTCTTCTACAGTATATGTGTGGGTACCAACTTTTGTATTGTCAAATGACAATTCTGAGAAGGTAACATTACCGTCAGCATCATTCTGCACAGTTTCAACTTCTCTACCAGTTGAATCTTTCAATACGAAGCTGAATTCGCCTGCAGCCAATTTACGACCAGCCAATTTCTTAGTGAAGTCAAACTTGGTCACAACTGGTGAAACCACATAGTTGTTGAATTCCGTGTCTTCAGGCATTGTAACAGCTGCGCTCAAGATACCAGATGCAGCATCTTTCGTTACATTAACGGTTACGACTGCATTCATTGAATCGTAGTCGATGTTTGTATCTGTTCCAGCTTTTTCACGCACAGTGTAAGTGTGTTTACCTACAGCGTTGTATTCAATCGCATCAAATGTGATAGATCCATCTGCTGCATTTTTCTTGGTTTGGATCACATTGCCATTTTCAAGCAATTCGAATGTGAAGGCATCCTTTGTAAGCTCTTTCCCTTCAAGACGTTTAGTGAACTTGAATTGAGCTTGAGCTGCAGCAGGTGTGAAGGTGTTGTTGAACTCTGTATCTGCAGGAAGTGTGTTTGTTGCTTTAAGAACATGACCTTCCTTAGTAACAGTGATTGTTACTTCAGCTTTCATTGGGTCGTAAGTCATGCCAGTTTCTTTATTTTCTGGGATAACTTCTTCTACAGTGTACTTGTGAGTACCAACTTGAGTATTATCAAAGGTCAAATCATCAAAGGCTACAACACCTTGTTTAGTATTGGTCTTGGTTTGAAGAGTCTTACCATTTGAATCTTTCAATACAAAGCTGAATTCGCCTTCTTTCAACTCACGGCCTGCAAGGGCTTTGCTGAAGTCGAAACGAGTCTTAACTGGAGCTACTGCAAAGTTGTTAAACTCTGTATCTTCAGGCATTGTAACCTTAGCAGTCAAGACACCAGATGCAGCATCTTTCGTAACGTTAACTTTTACGACTGCATTCATATCATCGTAGTCGATGTTTGTATCTGTTCCAGCTACTTCACGTACAGTATAAGTGTGTGAACCTTCTTTATCGTAAGAAATCGCGTCGAATTGGATGGTTCCATCAGCCGCATTTTTCTTCGTTTGGATGACATTACCATTTTCAACCAATTCAAATGTGAAGGCATCCTTCGTGAGCTCTTTCCCTTCCAATTTCTTAGTGAACTTGAATTGAGCTTGTGTAGCAACAGGTGTGAAGGTATTGTTGAACTCTGTATCTGCAGGAAGTGTGTTTGTTGCTTTAAGAACATGACCTTGCTTAGTAACAGTAATGGTCACTTCAGCTTTCATTGTGTCGTAAGTCATACCAGCTTCTTTATTTTCTGGGATAACTTCTTCTACAGTGTATTTGTGCTTACCAATTTGTGTATTGTCAAAACTCAAATCATCAAAGGCTACAACACCTTCTTTAGTATTTGTCTTAGTTTGAAGAACTTTACCAGTTGAATCTTTCAATACGAAGCTAAATTCACCGGCTTTCAACTCACGACCTGCGAGAGCCTTGCTAAAGTCAAATTTAGTTTTAACTGGAGCTACAACGTAGTTATTGAAGACTTTATCATCTGCACTTGAAGCAAATCCACCAGTACCGCTATATTTAACAGAAGCTTGCAAATCACCTTTAGAGTTCTCAGTTACAGTAACAGTCATCTTAACTGTCATACCATCGTAATCGACGTTTGTATCTGCCCCTTTAACCTCAGTGATTGTGTAAGTGTAAGTACCAACTTTATTGTAAGTTAAGTTACTAAATGTAGCTTTACCGTTTTTGTTAGTTACAGTTTCTTCATATCCTGGAAGTGATTTATTTTCTTGATCCTTTTTAATCTTGAAGCTGAATTCACCATCAACAAGCACACGTCCTTCCAGTTGTTTTTCAACTTCTGGAGTAACTGTTACAGGTTCTTGTTTGACATAGTAATAAACCGGTTGTTTATACGGTGTCAATGAGTTGAGCAAGTCAACGTTTGTACCGATACCATTTACTCCACGAACCAATTGTTCGTTTGGAGAAAGGTGTCCAATATTATCTCCCAAGAATGGAACAAAGACAGTCTTATACGGTGTGTATCCAGCAGCTTTTTGGAAGTCAAATGGAACTTCCTTACCATTTGCATAGGTTACACCTTTGCTATCTGTGAAAGGAATGGTGTTAAGAGGTGATTTCTTAACATTTAATTCTTGTTTGTTATAATCACCAGGTTTAATCGGCTTGGTTTCTGCTAGCAACATGTAGCCATCAGTGCTCAAGGTACCGTCAGAACGTTTGCTTTGTTGTTTTGGATCTAGTAAGTAAACACGAACCACTACAGTTCCATCTTCACCTACGATTTCTTTAATCCGTTTAATTCCTGCACGCTCAGCGTCCATGAATTTAGTTCCAACTTTGTAAGGGCGACTTACATAACCTGATTGATCATTTGCATCAGCTGCTTGATACAATTTGTAACCATCGAATTGACGTTCTCCAGATGCTGTGAAGTTTTGACCTTCCATAGCTTTAAGAGTGTATGAAGCCAAGTCTACTTCATTGCCATTTTCTTTATAATCTTGAACAGTTACATCCGTTTTATTCGCGTTAAAGGTTGGATTATTTTTATCAACTACTTTATAGTAAGTTGTTTTATTAACTGCTACTGGAATCTTGGCATTAGTATCCGTAATCGTACGACCGTTATAAGCTGGCTCTACAACGTTGATAATATCTGTTGATGTACGAGCAGCATAAACTGCATCATATAATTTTTGTTCTTCAGTAGTAAGGTTGTGTCCTGGAGCTACCAAAGCTTGGATACTTGCCCCAACTTCATATCCGTATTGAATAAATGGTTGGTCAGTTTTACCAGGACCAGCTCCTGTACCTGGATCGTAATCAAGTTGCCAAGTCAATTCACCTTTAGATGCAGCTGTAGTTGTCGTGAATTTTTGAATACCACTAGAGGCAGTAATTTTTCTAGTTTCTACTACATTACCAGTGTTTTTATCAATTAATTCAACTGTCGTATCTGTTGAAGCATCAAATCTCTTATAGGCACGTGTATAGTAGTTTGTATTGTAGCGTTCATTGAAACGAGTAAGGTCTACAATACTATAGGTGTAGACATCGCCTTCTTTAGTAGCGTAACCAGATGGTACTGTTTGTGAACGAACACTTGCACCGTTAGGATCCGTCATATCAGGTGTAGCAACTTCACCGTCTTTTAAGAAAGTTGCTACAGCAACTGGCTCGTTATTGTGGTCTGCAGCGGCACGACGGTTACGACGACGGCTACTTACTGCTAAAGCTCCTGCATTTGTACGTTCTGTAGCAGCGTTTGCTACAGCCGCAGCAGCATCTGTACTTGCTGCTCTATCTGCTTGCGCAGCTTCTTCTGTACCGGTGATTGGAGCTGCTGGATTTACAGTAGCTGAAAAAGTAGTTGTTACTGCTGGTGTAGTTGCTTCTTCTCTTACAGCTGCTCTTTCTGAGCTTTCACCTGCTGCAGCACGAGTTGCAGTAGGTTGTGCTGTAGTAGAAGCTGTTGTAGAGGCTGGCTTAGAGCTCAACTCTGCCTTATTTGTAACTGGTAGAGCGATTTCTGGCAATGAACCAACGTTTAGTGGTTTTGAAGCTTCTTCAGTTTTTTTAGTTTCAGCTGGTGCTACCTGCTTTTCTGTAGCAGCTGGTGTTGCAGTTGCCTCAGCTTTTTCAATCGCTGAAGCTGGTGTTTCTGAAGTTGCAGCAGCAGTCCCAGAAAGGTCAATTTTTGGAACTGATCCCCCTTCCCCGTATGCCTTAGAAGCAACTGGTGCTTCTGCTTGACTTGACTCTGTTGTAGCAGGTTGTGCTGCTTCTGAAGCTGCTGTTCCCGCAGATTCAGAGGCTGCTTTTGCTTCATCCGCTGACGCAGATTGAGCTCCTGCAGCAAAGAGCGCTGTTCCTAAGAGAACAGAACAAACCCCAACGCTATACTTTCGCAATGAAAAGCGCTGGCGCTTATTAAATACATCCTTCATTTATAGGATCTCCTTTTCCATATTTCATGATTCCATGATACAAATAAAATTGTAACATGATCGACACAGAGAATCAATGTGTCGAAATAAATATGTCATATTTCTGTAAAAATGTCATAATTTACACCGATTTTTTAATCGTTTTGTCACATTTTTTCCTAGCCGGTTCAATTTTTTCACACCAATTAAAAAGAGTTCAAGAAAACAAAGTCGTTTTGTTTTCTTGAACTCTTCTTTATTTCACTTCGGAGATCAATCCGGTATCCACATCATACACAGCTCCTGAAATCACTACATCCTCTGGAATCAAAGGGGAAGCTTTTAAAAGCTCCATATCTTCACGGACACTCTCTTCAATGTCTTGAAAGGGGAGGAAGTCGCGCTCTCCCACATCTACTCCCAGTTCTTTCTTTAGATGCTGCCGGAAAGCTTCGTTTTCAAAGGTTTGTGCGCCACAGTCTGTATGGTGCAAGACGACGATTTCGCGGGTTCCCATCTGTTGCTGGGAAATAACCAAGGAGCGGATCATGTCATCTGTCACGCGCCCTCCAGCATTCCGCAAAATATGGGCATCTCCAAGAGCCAGGCCCAGTGCTGGTGCCACGTGAAGGCGGGAATCCATACAGGTCACGATGGCGACTTGTGTTTTGGGCTTAATCGGAAGACGGAGGTCTCCATGCAACGCCACATAAGCTTGGTTGGCTGTTAAAAAATTATCAAAATAAGACATGGTCTCTCCTTTGTTCCTTTGAAATTCAAATCATCTATTATTTTACCACATCTCGCTATTTCTGTCAGAGAGGATCTCCCGTTATCTGTCACATCTGAAAAAAGAGAGTGGGACAGAAATCGGTAATTCGTTAGTATTCGATTTCGTCGTCCTACCTCCGCACAGTTGAACAGAGCTGTAAAAGCTGATGAAATCAGCGTAGTAGAGCCCACTCAACCACTGCATCTTGTTCGACAATCCAAAATCAATTGAGAGGCTAGGACTTTCGTCCCAGCCTCTTTTCTTCTATTAAAATACTTTCTTCAAGACTTCAGCTAGTGTACTCACACCGACCACTTGGATACCTGATGGTGTCGTGATCCCCGTCAGAGAATTTTTAGGCACATAAATCTTGGTAAAACCGAGCTTAGCAGCTTCATTGATCCGTTGTTCGATCCGATTGACTCGGCGGACTTCTCCGGTCAAGCCCAACTCTCCAACGAAACACTCTTGCGGGTTGGTTGGCTTGTCCTTATAGCTCGAGGCAATAGCAACTGCAACAGCCAGGTCAATAGCAGGTTCATCTAATTTGACACCACCAGCTGATTTGAGATAAGCATCCTGATTTTGGAGAAGCAAACCTGCCCGTTTCTCCAAAACAGCCATAATCAAGCTAGCACGATTGAAATCAAGGCCTGTTGTAGTTCTCTTGGCATTTCCAAACATAGTCGGTGTTACCAAGGCCTGAACCTCTGCAAGAATAGGACGCGTCCCCTCCATAGTCACTACGATGGACGAACCAGTCGCACCGTCTAAACGCTCTTCTAGGAAAACTTGACTCGGATTGAGAACCTCAACCAAGCCACCTGACTGCATCTCAAAAATCCCAATCTCATTGGTGGAGCCAAAGCGGTTCTTGACCGCTCTCAGGATTCGGAAGGTATGGTGGCGTTCGCCTTCAAAGTAGAGCACCGTGTCCACCATATGCTCTAACATACGCGGACCAGCCAAGGTTCCTTCTTTGGTCACATGGCCGACGATGAAGATAGCGATGTTATTGGTCTTTGCCAGCTGCATGAGCTCTGCCGTCACTTCCCGCACCTGAGAAACGGATCCCTGGACCCCTGAAATCTCAGGAGACATAATGGTCTGGATAGAGTCGATGATGAGGAAGTTAGGTTGGATACGCTCTACTTCTGCTCGCACGCTCTGCATATTGGTCTCAGCATAGAGATAAAACTCACTGTCGATATCTCCCAAGCGCTCTGCTCGAAGTTTGATCTGCTGAGCCGATTCCTCGCCACTAACGTAGAGAACCGTTCCCACTTGAGACAGCTGGGTCGATACTTGAAGGAGCAGGGTCGATTTCCCAATCCCTGGATCTCCCCCGATGAGGACCAGACTTCCTGGGACGACACCACCTCCAAGGACGCGGTTGAATTCTTCCATCTCCGTCTTGGTCCGATGGACATTGATGGAGGTCACATCCGCCAGTTTCATGGGTTTGGTCTTTTCACCCGTCAAGGACACTCGTGCATTCTTGACCTCTGCGACCTCGACCTCCTCGACAAAGGAAGACCAAGAACCACAGTTAGGACAGCGCCCTAGGTATTTGGGTGAGTTATAAGCACAATTTTGACAAATAAATGTCGTTTTTTTCTTAGCTATAATAATTCTCCTTCTACGGTTACTCCGACAGAATGCCACTTATACAATGTATTTTGAAATTTCTTCTGTTTGGCAACGCCGACAGCAGACAAATCGACAGAAACCTGATAATTCTCCTTGGTAGCTGCCAAAACGGAAGCCTTGACACAGCCATTGCCATCTACCCCTATAAACTCTAAGCTTTTAGCACCATTTCCCTCTAAAAACTCTTTTAAATCTGGATTAGTAAAGCAAGAAGCTCGACGCTTCTCAAAAATACGAGAAGATACAACCAGCAAGCCGGTCGTAAATTTCTTCTTTCTATCTTTTCTCTCCCAGAAAAAACGATTGAGAATATAGATAACTCGTTCGCTAGGATAGGTAGCAATTTTGTCATTTACAGCTGCAGTCAGTTCTTCATGATATGCTTTTCCTACAGCAACATAATCTGACTGCATGTCTACAACTAATAAATAGTCTGCCATTTTATTCCTCTATTTCCCTGTCGAACCAAATCCACCAGTACGCACGCCGTCTGCTTCATCTCCATCGGCAATCAAGAATGGTGCAAAGACAGCCTGAACCACACGTTCACCAACTTCAAGAACAACTTCCTGGTCGGTAATATTTTTCATCTGAGCAAAGATATGGCCTTCATTTCCTGGATTGCCATAGTAGTCTCCATCAATGACCCCCACAGAGTTGATCAAGACCAGGCCTTTTTTGCGAGGGTTGGACGAGCGATCGTAAAGATAAAGCACTTCACCCGCTTGCATATAGGCCTTGACTCCAGTTGGAACGAGGACAATTTCCCCTGGTGCAATCACCGTACGCTCTGCTACCTTTAAGTCGTAGCCAGCCGCATGCGCTGTCTCCCGTTTTGGCAGCAAGTCCTGATTGGTATAGCTTGATACAAGTTCAAATCCACGAATTTTTGTCATCATAATTCCTCTTTCATTCTAAATAGTTTCTATCTCTTCTATTATACCATCACTTTGGCCTAGCGTCTCCCCTATACTACTATTCGTATTTTTTTAGTTTTTTTGGATAATTATTGATAGTTTCGCGTATGCTTTCTGAAAATTATAGTAAGTTAATGAAAATATATTTTATTATATGATTTATGCCAAAAATCGCCCTTTTTAGCTTGAAGCTACTCATCATTTTTGCTATAATTCCCTTTGTAGGGAATAATTTTAAAACTAAAATATTTTTCTTGCTAAAACAAATATATGGAGGTCTTTCTCAAGATTTAATTTGGAAACTTGAGATCTTACGGAGCGGATACAGATCTCAACCAGTTTGGCCATATTGTTTCATGGGAATAGGATTTTTATGAAAAAAGGAGTAGATCAAATGGATAAGAAAAAAAATGTCAAAATTTTTGCATTTATCCTTACTTTATTAACGGTTCTCTTCACTCTTAACCTGACCAAAACATCAGCCGAGACACCCGAAGTAACCGTTACTGGTAAATTCGTGGATACAATCCAAAATGTTAAAGTATCTAATAACGAAGGAGGAGAACTCAACTGGGACTTAAAACAGTGGGCAACCTTCCGAATCAACGCTGATTATGATTTGTCTGGAAAAAATGTTAAAGCAGGAGATTCAACTGTAATTACTGTTCCAGATGCTTTGATGATTACTTCAAGTTCGTTTCAAATTCTTGATATAAATACGAAGGAAGTTATCGCAAATGCTAAAGTAAACCCAGATAATAAATCCATTACAATTACCTATACAGATTATGTTGAAAAACATTCAGATACAAGCGGATCATTCTTCTTTTACGCTCGTATCGATTTCAAAAAACACCCACAAAAAGGTGAGGTTCCAATAGAAATCACCATTAATAGGGAGACAAAAATTGCTGGTAAAGTTTCATTTACTGGTGTCGGCGACGGAAATCCTTTTCTTCTATCAAAGACTAGTTGGGTAAACGAAGGGGACAAAAAGGAAATCCAATACACGATTTCTGTCAATCGTACAAAACAAAATGTTAAGAATGTTACAATCGAAGATCACTTGCAATTTACAAATGCTTCTTACGATAAAGATAGCATTAAAATTATTAAAGGTAAATTCTCTTATGATACTGGTGAATGGGTATTCTCTGATAGAGTTGATGTAACAGACCAACATAAGATTACCATTAGCGAAGATGGTCGATCATTTGTTATCGATTTAGGTGATGTTACTGAAAATGACCAATATCGTATTGATTATAAAGTTCGTTTAAATTATGATCCAGCCGACGGAGAGGTCTTGAAAAATGAAGCAACTCTTAAAGGTCTAGGTATTGAAAGCAAAAATGTAACGAATGCTGCTGCCGTTCAAATTGCTGGTGGTGCTGGTGTTGGTTATGTCTACTCAATCAACATCCATAAAGTCGATGATGCTAACCAACCACTTAAAGGTGCTAAGTTTAGAGTTGTTCGTCAAGCTAATAATCAAGTTATCGGTGAGTTTGAATCAGACGAAAATGGTAATATTGCTGTTGGAAAACTCTTAAAAGATAAATATATCTTAACTGAAATTGAAGCCCCTTCAGGTCATATCATTAAAGAAGCTGATACTGTAGTTAATGTTGAAGATTTTGGTGCTGATCATTCAGTAACGAAAACGATTGTGAATCCGAAGGAAGAAACAACGACTACAACGACTACAACAACTACGTCTACAACGACTCAAGAGCCAACAACCACTACGACGACAACTCAAGAGCCGACGACGACTACGACAACAACTGAGGAACCTACTCCTACTACCACTACAACAACTCCAGAGTCAACAACTACAACAACAACGACTCAAGAGCCAACAACTACAACAACAACGACTCAAGAGCCAACAAC
The DNA here is from genome assembly GCF_029589235.1 of Streptococcus taoyuanensis. NCBI lineage: Bacteria > Bacillati > Bacillota > Bacilli > Lactobacillales > Streptococcaceae > Streptococcus > Streptococcus taoyuanensis. The sequence continues at coordinate 14,302 of NZ_JARQVW010000021.1, read as the reverse complement.
TACAACAACGACGACTCAAGAGCCAACAACTACAACAACGACGACTCAAGAGCCAACAACTACAACAACGACGACGGAAGGTCCAAAACCTACGTCGACAACGACAACCACTACAACAACGTCAGAGGGGCCAACAACGAATACGACCAAACCTGGTAACCCAGGTGATTCTGGCACCACAACTTCAAACGGAGGTCGCAAGACATTCCTTCCGAAAACAGGTGAAGCAGTCGCTACTGGTGTTATCTTGATCGGCGTTGCCATCCTATCAGGAGCCGTCATCTTGAAACGCAAGATTTCTAATAACTAATCGTTCGCATGTGCGGATCATATAAAAAAGAGGCTGGGACAAAAGTCCTAGCCTCTTAATTGTTTTTCGATTGTCGAGCAAGACGCAGTGGTTGAGTGGGCTCTACTACGCTGATTTCATCAGCTTTACAGCCCTACTCAACTGTGCGGAGGTGGGACGACGAAATCGAATTCTAACGAATGTCCGATTTCTGTCCCACTCTCTTTTTGTGTTGATAACTATTTTTGATTTCCTTAAATCCTATTGTTCTTCATCACTTCTACTTCTTCTCATTTGAATGACGAGGTAAGCAACGGAAACAATAGATAGCAAGGCACCCAGGATCACTCCTTTTTGTCTAAAGACGAATTCAACCTTATGATTTCCCTTTGAGATTGGGAACGATAAGAATGCATTCCATGCTTTTTCAGTTTTGACAAACTTCCCATCCACTTTCACTTTCCAGCCATCGCTGTATGGAATGGAAGTCATCATATAGTTACTATCATCTGTAATAGACACATCACCAACAATATGGGTATTTGAAAACTTGGTTACATGTAAACCTTGTTTCTTACGGTTTTCTAATACCTGTTGAATTTGATCAACGTCAGCGCGATAAACACCTGCATTGCTCATATCGATGTGATCTGTTCTAAATCTAAATTCAATAACAGTTTCTTGGTTTTCAGTTTGATCTGTCAACTGCCAAATTTGTCTTTGCGTGAAAATTTTAGCATTGAGCAACCATTTATTATTGAGTAAAACCGAGTAATCTTGGTTTTGGATCAAAGATACAGGAGTAAAGAAATAATAGGTGTAATTGGTACGTGGAGTGACCTTATAACGAATAATGGCATCTTTTGACGAATCCGCTCTCTTATAGATGGCTTCTCCCGTTTCCTTATTGACCTTTTCTTCAATCACATTTTCGGTCTCGATCGAGCTGAACGCCAAGGGTTTAAAGTACTCAACGGTATCATTATTGGCCTTTTGATGTCCCTCCATGGAGTTCAAAATAATATTCTGGTTGGCAAAGGCATTATTGGCACCAAATTGAATATTCCTTACCAGACTGTTCGTCCCGTATGCAAGTGGGAAGGAATTTGGATTCTTATAGACGACATAACGCTTGTCCTCATAGACCTTGTCTGTGAAATAGCGATGCAGATCAAAGCGGTCTGTAAATCGATAAAAGTACATCTTATCTGGATGGGCTTCAATCTCTTTGGGATCAAAATCCTTGGCACTCATAAAGTAACGAACACCATATAAAGCATCTGTCAAAGGTGTCCCATTTGAATATTGAGTCGCCGCATTGACACCCAGATCTCCCATGAAAGCAAAGTGATCCATGGTGCTACGTTCCAAACTTGAGCTAAAGGTACTTAAGCCTGGATAGGACACCAAAGAAGGAACTGTTCTGGAATAGGCAAAATCTGTGGCAATCCGATAGAATTTTTGATCTGCATTTTCTTGGATATTGTCTGTCACACGCTTGACTGAAACGGTCGCATCTGCAAACTTGTGCACATCATCATACCCAAATGTTACTTGGGACAAATAGGCATTATAGCCAAACTCAAAGATTGTCAGTACTGATACGACAATCATGGATAAACGTGAGATCTTAAAGTTTAGGATAAAGAGAATGCTCAAGTAGAGCATCGCTGTAATCCCCACTTGCGACAAGAGATAGCCTGTCTTTAACAAGACTGCAGCCAACACTAAGATGACCGCTGCTAGAGCCATTCGGATTATTTTTTCCAATTGACTCTTCTGAGATTTTTCCCAATACGCATAGAAGATGAAGCAGGTCACCGCTGCTATTCCCAGAACACCTAGAATAGAGAACTTGGAGAGGAAACGGCTGATCGCTTGCGGTTGAGTCTTTGAGATAAAACTATACTGATGGAAATAGAGATAGACTACCGACAAGAGCAAGCCCAAACCGATGATGCAGTTGGTTCGTTTGGAAATAACGATCTTCTGCTTCATCGCTTGATAAGCAAGGACTAGCATAAAGAATGAAAACAGCCAAGAAAAACGGAAGAAGAAACCGGCTGGGTTTTGTCCCATATGCCATATCTTACTGACAAATTCATTGACAAAGGAAATCAGGAAAATGAGGGTAACAATCCCTGCAGCCCATTTTTTGGCTTTTCCAACTTTTTGCGATAGGAAATAAAAGATAAATCCAAGAAAGCCAAGCGCTCCAATATAAATATTGGGAAGGTTGGGACCCGCTGACCATCCTGATGTTGTATCAAAGCCACCAACAACTAACTTAGCAAGAATATCCAAAGGGTTAATTTGGAAAGCAAATGAGAAGCTCATGCCTCCGCCAACTTGCCCCTTACTTTCAATCAGGTTGAAAAATACTGGCAAGAGCAAGACTGAGGCTGTCGCAATCCCAATAATCGAATAGATCACTGCTTGCAACAAAGGGATACTAAAGTTTTTAATCTTTGCCTTTAGATCTCCCTCAATCAGCAATCTTGGTGATACATAGTAGCAGGCATACAGAGCGATGAAAATGGAGATCATATAGCCCATGTAAAACTGAAGCAAGACCGTTAATCCTAAAGCAAAAGCATAGCGATAAGGAGATTTCCCATCTAATAATTCTTCCAAATACACAATCACAATTGGCAGCATGATCATGGCATCATAGAAGATGACGTTCATTTGATAGGAAACCAACATCCCTGACAAGGCATAAGCCGTCGAGAATAATGGAACCAACCATTTTCTAGATTCTAATCCTTTGTAGCGCTTGATTAAAAGGAAAGCAAAGGATAGACCGATTGCCCCGTAGCGGAGCCAAATGGTTAAAAATACTGCTGCCCCAAAATATTTGAGGGGAGCTAGAATGTAGATGATGTTGAAGGGACTCATTAAATAGTAGCCGAGCACACCGATCATATCTCCACCAAGAGACTTGGTGAAAGAATAACTCAAACTAGATAGATCCCCCGTCAAGATGGCATTTTTTAGCAAGCCAAAGAAACTGATATATTGCTGTCCAAAGTCAACAGCCATCAGACTCTTACTCCCAAAAGGATACATTCCTATAAAAGCCCACACAACCAGCATAATGGTCATTGGGAGCAGGGCACTTGCAGCATAGAGAACTTTCTTTGGATGCTTTTTCCAAAACTCTTGCCAACGCATGAACCAGATTAACATGTTTTCTCCTATCTTCTTTAGCCGATATGATTTTTCTTCGCTTGTTCGATATTGGTCTCTTCAATGATGAAATGAGGACGACGCTTCACTTCGTAATAGATCTTTCCAATATACTCTCCAAGAATCCCGATGAAGATGAGTTGAACTCCACTAAATAATATAATAGCCGCAATCGTTGTGAAATAACCACTCACATAATTCCCAGCAGCGAAGATATATTTCATCAACTCAAAAACTAGATATAAAAGAGCCAGCCCTAAACAGATAAAACCGAATTGAATACAAACACGGAGAGGACGATCGTTAAAAGAAATAATTCCTTGAATGGCATAATTCATAGATTTCTTAAAACCAAACTTGCTCTTTCCAGCCTTACGGGTTTCATTCTTATAAGGAATTACTTTCTCTTTGAAACCAATCCATTCATACAAACCTTTATTAAAACGATTGTACTCTGGCATTGACACAAAGGCTTCCATCGCTTTTCGGCTAAGCAGTCTTAATTCCGATTTCCCGTCTGTTAGGTGAACATCCATGGAGCGGTTTGACAAGAAGTAAAACAAACGTGCAAAGGAACTTCCTACAAAAGATTCCCCTTCACGAGTTCGTTGGCCACTAACAATATCATAGCCTTCATTATAAGCTTCTAAGAATAAGGGAATCAAGTATGGTGGATGCTGGAGATCCCCATCCATGACCATCACCGCATCCCCACTGGCATATTTAAAACCAGCCAAGATGCCACTCTCTCGTCCAAAATTTCGACTGAAACGGATATATTTGATGCGGTCGTTTTCTCTTGCAAATTCTTCAATCAACTCAAAGGTTTTGTCACTACTTCCATCATCGATATAGAGAATTTCATAATCAGAGAGCTCTTTTCCTAACATTTTCTCAAGCTGATTAGAAATTTCACGATGGGTTTGAGGAAGTACTAGCTCCTCATTCAAGAGGGTTATTAAGATTGATAATTTCATCCCTTTTTCTCCATAATACATTCCCAAAAAAGAGAGAGCTTATGCTCTCCCCTTATATAGAAACTCATTGCTTATTTAATAGACAATTTTCGTTTCAATACGACTGCACCTGCTAACACAAATGCTCCTGAGAATACAAATCCAGTTGCTGCAACTTCACCTGTATTAGGAAGAAGCACTTTACGCCCTCCTCCATTGTTTCCACCTTTTGGTCCTGGTTTTCCAGTCGTGGTCGTCGTTGTTGATTCTTCATTTCCTGGAGTCACCGGTTTCTCTGGAGTTGTTGTTGTGGTGGTGGTGGTGGTTGGTTCTGCAGTAGTCGTTGTTGTCGTCGTTGGCTCTACAGTAGTCGTAGTAGTCGTTGACTCTCCTGTTGTTGTGGTTGAAGTAGTCGTCGGCTCTTCTGTTGTTGTAGTTGTAGTAGTCGTCGGCTCTTCTGTTGTCGTAGTTGAAGTAGTCGTCGGCTCTTCTGTTGTTGTGGTTGTAGTAGTCGTCGGCTCTTCTGTTGTCGTAGTTGTAGTAGTCGTCGGCTCTTCTGTTGTCGTGGTTGTTGTAGTCGTCGGCTCTTCTGTTGTCGTGGTTGTAGTAGTCGTCGGCTCTTCTGTTGTCGTAGTTGTAGTAGTCGTCGGCTCTGCAGTAGTCGTTGTGGTTGTCGTTGGCTCTGCAGTAGTCGTTGTGGTTGTCGTTGGCTCTGCAGTAGTCGTCGTTGTGGTTGTCGTTGGCTCTGCAGTAGTCGTCGTTGTTGTTGTTGGCTCTGCAGTAGTTGTTGTCGTTGTCGTTGGTTCTGCAGTAGTTGTTGTGGTTGTTGTAGTCGTGGTGGTTGTTGTAGTTGTTGTAGTTGTAGTTGTTTTTTGGTCTACAATATTCTTAGCTACAGGAGCTTTTGGTGTTTTGAATTCACCAGCTTCAACTACAGTATCAGCTGCCAACTCATAACCTTCTGGAGCTTTAACTTCTTTAATGATGTATTTGTCACGCAAGATGTTCTTAACAGTGAATTCACCATTAGCATCTGACTCAAACTCACCAATGATATCTTGGTTAGTTGCACGGATAACTTGGAATTTCGCACCTTTAAGTGGAGCACCGTTTTCGTCTACTTTTTTCACTTGAATGCTAAATTCGTAACCGACACCTTCACCACCAGCGATTTGGATGTTTACTTTACTATTTGAAGGGTACTCCTCTTTGTTATCACCTTTGATTGTCGCTGTATTCTTAATTTGTTCGCCGTCAACAGTTTCATAGTTAGCAACTGCTTCATATTCTACTGCAAAGTGATCGTTAGCAGAAATATTACCAAAGTCAATAGAGAATGACTTATCTGTTGCATTTACTGTATAGTTAGCAGTAACGTCTTGTTTATTTGTAAGCGTCCATTTACCACCACTGTATACCCAAGTACCTTTGAAGATTTTGAAACTGCCAGCTTTGTAGGTAACCCCTGCTGATGCTATTGAATCTGAAAGGACTGCATTGTTGATTGCTTCGTTAGTTCTGTTTACAGAGATACGGAATCCAAGGTTTTTGTGATCTCCATTATCCCAACCAGATTTGATGATTGTGTAACGTTTACCTTCACCAACTGTTGTACTTGTTACTTTACCGTTGAATTTTACATTACCGTTAACAGAAACCTTAACAGGAACTTCACCATCATTTGGGAATTTATCTTTGTTAACACCAGCGTAGAAGAAGAATGAACCTGAAACGTCATTTTTCGTTTGAGCGAAATCTGTGAATGTCAAGACAATCTTACCAGTTTTTGCATCAACTTTTGCATCGGCAATCTTTTTACCAGTGATTGTATCGTTGATTTCAAAATCCTGAGACTTGATATCGATTGGTCCATCGATAGTGACTTCAGTTGTATCCCCTGCTTTAACATTTTTTCCTTCTAAAGCAAATTTTGCATTCAGACGGAAAGTGTCATAACGACCTAGACCGGTTGCTAATTCTTCACCTTTGCTATTTTGGATCTTGATCTCCGTGATGACATCGACTTTTTTAGACGTTTCCGCCTGTACAGTTTTAGAAAAAAGTGTCAATGACACAATCAATAGCGAACAAACTATTGACAAATAAACTGCTAACTTTTTCATTTTTTCTCCCTTTCTAGGCTGATTTTTTATAAATCAACGCATATAATATAGCAAAACATAGTGAGAAAGTCAAGATTATTGAACAAAAAATCCATCTTTTGTATATTTAAGGGCTATTTGGCTTCTGAATTTTTCTAAGTAACTCTTCCTCTTTCAAACAGTTATTTTTCCAAAATCAACACATCTTTTGTAGATAAGTTGCTTTCTTTATACCCTGATTCTTTATAGAGATTTAGAGTGGCTGTTTCAGAATAGCCATTTTTTTCCTCTTGCATTTCCCTTGGAACTACCACTATGTCAATCTTAGAATCAAGCTTTTTGTCATTATGGTAGAAAATATCATACAATTTTTCATGGCTGCGAAGACTTGGCGTATAGCCACCTGCTGCTAAGACCGCTTTATCTTTAGGGATGGCCTGCAAGGTCTTTTCGAGCCCATCAAAATAGTCTTTGCGTGTTTGATAGTATTGGATTTCAAAATTCCAATTATGCGTGAAACTATATAGAATGGCGCTTGAAAAAATGATGGAAGAAGCTAATAGAGCCACCAATACATTATCTGATGCCAACTGGTTCTTGCTTAATTGATCGATAGACAATAAAGCCATCAAAAATAGAAGAGTAACCGAACCATAGCTATACTGAAAACCAATATCATATTGGTAAGGCCAATCCATCAACAAATTAATGAGAAAAAGAGGCAGCATCAGAAAATAGGTAGACCAACGTCGCTGAATCAGTGGTAAAAAGCTAAAAGGAAATAGGACCAAAAAGAGGTAACCAAGCCTTTTCGCTGTAAATAAACTTCCCAAAACATAAAGCGGATTTAGGACTACATTTTTCACAACCATCAAGAGGCCGTTTTCGCCACTCAATAATAGATTATTGTATCGAGAAACCATAGCTCCCTCGCCATATCTTGCTAAGAGGAACATGGCAAGTGCAAAATAAAGTATTGGCAAGGCAAACAGGCTGACATACAACCACTTTTTAAACTTAGCCTCGAAGGTAAAACGATGTTGAAAAGCAAAATAAAGTCCTAAGGACAGCACGTAGACAAAGGCATCCTCTTTCACAAAAAGGAGCAACAAGGTGAACAAGATAGTTCTTCCACGCCACTGAGAAATCAGGCTGTAGAACAACCAAAGTATCAATGGAGGCAAAAAACAATTTTCATGCAAATGGAATCCACCACTCGTTGTCATGACCGGAGTCACAAAAAAGAGGGCAAGCACGAGCGGCGTCATGACTTTTGGCAATTGTATTTTCTTTAGAATCAAACAAAGCGGGATAACTGCTGAAAATACAATCACTGTTTGAGCGATATCTAATGTTTCCACATAAGGAAATAGCATATAAAAGGGCAAGATCAAATAATAAATAGGAGAAATATGGACTCCGAAATGCGATAAGGCCCTATCTCTTTCAAGGGTGGTAACTTGTGAAAAATCATGTCTCATTCTCTCAAACATCTGTGAAAAGATTCCAATATCAAAGGAAGAAACCGCATTGGCTTTAATCTTATAATAGGCAACAATCGATAGATAGAGCACATAGAAAATACCACCGATTAGTGTCACCACTGTGAGTCTTCGAACCCAGGTTTCATTAACTTTAGCCAAAGAAACCTTGGAGAGAAGAAAACCGATCAGGACGGCAACGATAACGGCTACTAATACTGGCCAAATCAAAGTAGGCAACTTCGATTCAGAAATCGTAAACGTAAAGATTCCCAGTTCCTTATCTTGAAGATTGGCACTGGTTTGTAGCAACAATTTCGGAAAAGACAAGATATCTACCGCTAAGAAGATATAAGCGATTTTTTCTTTTCCTAAATAAAAATATAGAAACAAGACCAGTGAGAGCAACACTAGGCCCAATGACATAAAGAGACTCGGACTTTTCAAAATAGAAATAAATAGGATACCTGCCGCGAACCAGAGATTCAATTTTTGTATGCAGATATACTTCTTACTCTCCGTCAAAAACCAAAGAATAGGATAACTAATGAACAAAGCAAGCACTGTATGGGTCCATCCCACTTTACCCAGTTCTAGAAATAATTCCTTTGTTGAAAAACTCAATAGATTGACCATCATGGCCACAAAATAAGAACCTAGAAGCAACCATAAATAGTTAAGGTTCATTGTCTTAGCAAGTTTCATTTCTATCAATACCTCCCAATTGTAGTTCCTATTCTAGCACAAAACCCTTACTATTTCTAGATAGTAATAACCATACTAAAAGAGAGGCTGATACCAGTCCAACCTCTCTTTTTCTTATAATTCCTGTAATAAATAACGGAAGAGTTCTAAATTTCCTTTTTCTTCATTGACCAAGTATTCTGGATGCCACTGCAAGCCCATAATCCGATGGCCGTCTACTGCTTCAATCGCTTCGATGGTGTGATCACGCGGATCAAAGGCGGTTGCACGGAAATTTGGTGCAAGATCCTTGATACTTTGACGGTGAACGGAATTGATTTGACTAGCCTGACCAAAGAGTTGCTCTACCACACTACCTTTTTTAGTCTCGATAGAATGGGAAGTCCCAAATGGAAGACCTTGCCAATGCCCTTCAATCTCTTGGTTAAGTGTCCCTCCAAAAGCTACATTGATCAACTGAACCCCACGGCAGATTCCTAGAACCGGTTTGTTTTGGCGAACTGCTTCCTTCAGTAGGGCAAGCTCAAATTGATCCCGTTCGATATTGTAATCATCGCTTTCGATGGTTTTTTCTTCGCCATAGAGACTAGGATCGACATTTTGGCCTCCACTTAGGATCAATTTGTCAATCGTTTCAACATAGTCCTTAACCAAGGAAGGGTCTCCCATCGGGATGACCATTGGAAGTCCACCTGCTTGACGGATCCCTTCCGCAAATTGACTAGACACGGAGGAATGAAGGTTTTTCCCTTCCGGGTCCACCGGACAGAGATTAGCGGATACTCCAACAATTGTTCTGCACATATTCATTCCTCCTTCATTTTAACTACTACTTATCTTACCACCCATTAGTGATAGTGTCTAATATGTATTTTTTAAAACCGTGATAGATTTTATTTATCACCCTCACCTTCCTCACAAAACAATTGATGATCATACAAGTTTTTTTACCTATATTATGTTAAAATAGAGAGGAAAATAGAATCGTCCTTCAAGGCACACATTAGGCCGTTTCGAAGGTGCAAGCGCTAGATTCCTAGCCTTGTTGAAAAAATAGACATAGAAATGGAAGATACAATGGAAAAACAAACCGTTGCAGTATTGGGTCCTGGTTCATGGGGAACAGCCCTTTCACAAGTCCTCAATGATAACGGCCATGAAGTCCGTCTCTGGGGAAATATCCAAGAACAAATCGATGAAATTAATACCACTCATACCAATCAACGCTATTTCAAAGATATCGTTATTAGCGATCAAATTACCGCTACGACTGATCTGAAAGCTGCTTTAGACGGTGTGGATGCCATCCTTTTTGTCGTTCCTACAAAGGTGACCCGCTTGGTCGCTAAACAAGTCGCTGAAACACTGGATCACCCTGTCACAGTCATGCACGCTTCTAAAGGGCTAGAACCTGGTACACACGATCGGATTTCTCAAATCCTTGAAGAAGAAATCCCTGCTTCTCTTCGCAGTGAAGTAGTGGTCGTTTCTGGACCGAGTCATGCAGAGGAGACTATCGTACGGGATATCACCCTCATTACAGCAGCCTCAAAAGATTTAGAAGCTGCACGCTATGTTCAAGAACTCTTTAGCAATCACTACTTCCGCCTCTATACCAATACAGATGTTATCGGAGTGGAAACTGCTGGAGCCTTGAAAAATATCATCGCGGTCGGAGCTGGAGCCCTGCACGGTCTTGGTTATGGGGACAATGCCAAAGCAGCCATCATCACGCGCGGTCTCGCTGAAATCACGCGCCTTGGCGTTAAGCTCGGAGCTAGCCCATTGACCTATAGTGGTTTGTCTGGGGTTGGTGACCTGATCGTTACCGGAACTTCTGTTCACTCTCGCAACTGGCGAGCTGGGGATGCTCTCGGACGTGGCGAAAAATTGGAAGATATCGAAGCCAACATGGGCATGATCATTGAAGGGATCTCTACGACCAAAGTCGCCCACGAGCTGGCCCAAGAATTGGATGTCTACATGCCGATTACACAAGCCATTTACCAAGTCATCTATGAAGGAAAAGATATCCGCGAAGCCATCCACCACATGATGAGCAATGAATTTAAAGAAGAAAATGAGTGGAAATAAGTCAACCACCCTATCATCAATCCTACCTTTTAGAAAGGAAACTATATGACTAAAGTTAGAAAAGCAGTCATTCCTGCGGCTGGTTTGGGGACACGCTTCCTCCCAGCTACCAAAGCTTTGGCAAAGGAAATGTTGCCAATCGTTGACAAACCTACGATCCAATTTATCGTAGAAGAGGCTCTGAAATCTGGGATTGAAGAAATCCTTGTCGTAACAGGGAAGGCCAAACGTTCGATCGAAGACCATTTCGATTCTAACTTCGAATTGGAATACAATCTCGAGCAAAAAGGCAAGACTGACTTACTCAAGTTGGTCAATGATACAACAGCGATCAATCTTCATTTCATCCGCCAAAGTCACCCTCGAGGTTTAGGGGACGCTGTTCTTCAAGCCAAAGCCTTTGTTGGAAACGAGCCTTTTGTCGTTATGTTGGGAGATGATCTGATGGACATCACTAATGATGATGCCTTGCCATTGACCAAACAATTGATGAACGACTACGATGAAACCCATGCGTCAACCATCGCTGTGATGGAAGTCCCTCACGAAGAAGTTTCATCTTACGGTGTGATCGCACCTCAAGGAGAAGGTATTAACGGTCTTTATAGCGTTGAAACGTTTGTCGAAAAACCAAACCCAGAGGACGCTCCAAGTGATCTCGCTATTATCGGACGCTACCTCTTGACTCCTGAAATCTTTGATATTCTTGCAAATCAAGAACCAGGTGCTGGCAATGAAATTCAATTGACAGATGCAATCGATACCCTCAATAAGACCCAACGAGTCTTTGCCCGTGAATTTAAAGGCCAACGCTACGATGTAGGTGATAAATTCGGCTTCATGAAAACTTCGATCGACTATGCCTTGAAACACCCTCAAGTCAAAGATGATCTCAAACAATATATTATCGACCTTGGAAAAAAATTAGAAGCATCTGAACAAACTGTAGACTAATCATTCTCAAATCTCAGAATACAAAAGAGACTGGCCATATCATGTGAGAGCTTTGTTGCCTTACAATGGTCAGTCTTTTTTTATAAAAAAGAGGCTGGATAAAAATCCGGCCTCTTTCGTTTCATTGGACTTGGTCCAATTTACTTTTTATTCTTATTGTTTAAGGATGAACATTGTAAGAATAATTTGTATTTGGGAAAGTTTCAACAGTTGCTTTCGCAAAAGATGAACCAAAACGATTGTTCTCATTGCCACCATTACCAGCTGAAACTGCTTCGGATGGATCTTGAGCTTTTGCTTCTGGTTTCACAAATGTTTCAACTTTAGTAGAAACATAAGATTCCTTATCTTTTGTAGCTGCATAACCGAAGCGGTTATTTGGATTGCCTTCTTCATTGACTTTGGTTTGAATTGGCTGAGTTTTTTCTGGCTGTACTGGTTTTTCAGGTTGAACTGGTTTCTCAGGTTCTACTGGTTTGTCAGGTTGAACCGGTTTTTCTGGTTCTACTGGTTTTTCAGGTTGAACTGGTTTTTCAGGTTCTACTGGTTTCTCCGGTTGAACTGGTTTTTCAGGTTCTGGATCTTTGTAATCATCCGGCTTAGAGGCACGATATGGATCATCTTTACGACCTAACTCAATCAAATGCGCATGCATATCTGCTTCATAAGATTTGAAGTGTTCAAATAGTTTTTTAGAAAGTGCAAGAGCATTTGCTGTAACTTCGTCTTCTACTGCTTTAGCAGCTTCCGGATTATCTTTCAAAGCTTTATATTTCGCATCACTAGCTTCTTGTTCAATAATCAATTGTTTTTCAAGAGCTTTCCAGTGATCTTGAACTGATTTTCCAAAGACATCTTGGTTATTGATCGCCATGTTGTCAATGTGCCATACTGTCCAATACCATGAATTTGGATCATAAGTTGCTGTTTGAGGTTTGAAGGCTTTGTAAGTATCTTTTAGATTACCATAGAATGGAACATAAGGAGTGTTCCGAGATGGTCCCATACCAAGCCATAACGTACCACCAAATGATTTTGGAAGGTTTGGATTGATTTGGTAAACATGGGCATCGATGACGTTTTCGTTTCCTAAAGCATACTTGTATTGGTCTTTACGAACCGCATCGTTGCTACCATTATCCCCTTGTTTCTTGACACCAATTTGATCGTCTGGAACAAAACGACCATTCAAATGTTCAAAACGGTTGCGTTGGAGAGCAAAGGCATCTTCCAAAGTAAATTTCTTGTTTGGATCTGTTGGTGAGCGGAAGAGTTCGTATTCATCATCTTCATAAGTCACTTTTGATTTTGGATCCAAAAGAGTGATTCCTGCGTAAGTACGTGAACGGTCTCCTTCAGCATATTTTTCTGGTCCATAAGATTTAGCGATATGGAAATTGCCATCTTTATCAGTCTTGTAACTACCTGATTCTTTAGCTACTTTTTCAACATCTTTTGAAGCAATAACATTTTCAGTGTCATTCAAGTTTACATGGCCAAGGTAGTAGGTATTGGCAAAAACTGCATATTTATCTTCTGGAACTTTAACAGCTACATATTGGTGTCCAGAAAGAATTTCCATGTACCAAGTTTCTTTCTGGTCCGCAATAACAACTGTATTCCCCTCAGCTGAACCTTTTTCTTCAATGACTTTCGCAAGTAATTCGATTCCTTCGCGAGCAGATTTTGCACGAGGTAAAATTACATCAAGCATGGCAGCTTCTGGAATTCCCTTTTCTGTCAATGGGTCAGTCTTCAAGACTTTTTTGTTTGGAATGGCTGTAACAGTTGAGGTCATAGAAACGCCGGCTTCGTTAAATCCATGTTCACCAAAAGCACCGTTACTACCATCTCCACGAGCAGAGTCATAAGTCGCTGTGTATTTCATTTCACTGGCAGCATGTGGATAGGTAAAACCATTAGATTCGTCTTCCAGTTGATCCCCTTCCTTATAGTTCTTCGCATCAACAACTACAAAGTTTTTGTTGTGCTTTCCACCATTTGGATAGTAAGGGTAGTCTTCTGTCCGACCAAAGAGAGTGGTCCCATCCTTGGTCAATTGGCGACCAATGATAAAACCGCAACAGGCTTGAACAGCTTGAATTGGTAGGAGTAAAAGTGTCATCGCTACCAATGAGAGTTTTAACAACCATTTTTTCATGGCAAATCTCCTTTGTTTTTGCACTACTTTTGACAAAATAGCACTATTTTTGGTTTTTATATCTCCAGTTTACACCTTTCTCAACCCTTTTGCAAGCGCTTTCTATTTTGCATTTTTATACTTTTTTACCCATGATTACCTTCTCTATGGACCTAGCAATAGAAGGCTCATTTAGCCTCTACAAATATATTATAATAAATATATACAATCCTTTGCATTTCAAACAATTTTCTGTTAGTTTACGATTTTGCTACATTTTTTAGGAAAAAAAGAGAGTGGGACAGAAGTCCTAGCCTCTCAATTATTTTTGGATTGTCGAGCAAGACGCAGTGGTTGAGTGGGCTCTACTACGCTGATTTCATCAGCTTTTA
>NZ_JARQVW010000020.1:0-30341 GCF_029589235.1 Streptococcus taoyuanensis | reverse complement strand
GCAGTGGTTGAGTGGGCTCTACTACGCTGATTTCATCAGCTTTTACAGCCCTACTCAACTGTGCGGAGGTGGGACGACGAAATCGAATTCTAACGAATTACCGATTTCTGTCCCACTCTCTTTCTTCCTTATAGGATATTTTCATATTCATCACGGACAGATTGAGGCCAGACACTGGTTTGGACTTCACCGATATGTTTCTTACGAAGCAAGAACATAGCCAAACGAGATTGCCCAATCCCTCCACCAATCGTGAGTGGGAAGAGACCATTTAACAAAGCCTTGTGCCACTCTAATTGGAGACGATCCTCGTCCCCTGTGATCGCAACTTGACGGCGAAGCGTATCTTCATCGACACGGATCCCCATTGAAGACAACTCAAAGGCTGAACCTAGAACATCATTCCAGACGAGGATATCACCATTCAAGCCCTTGTAGCCATTTTCAGACTCTGTTGTCCAGTCATCGTAGTCAGGCGCACGTCCATCGTGTGGTTTGCCATCTGCAAGTTCTCCACCAATCCCGATCAAGAAAACGGCTCCGAATTCTTTGGCAATGGCATTTTCACGCTCTTTTGGAGTTAAATCTGGATAGCGTTCCACCAACTCTTCTGTGTGAACGAAGGTAATTTGTTTTGGAAGAACTGACTCAATATCATAGCGCGCTTCTACTGCTAGTTCTGTTAAACGAATCGCCTTGTAGATTTTTTCAACCGTTTCTTTGAGGTAGGCAATGTTGCGTTGACCATTTGGGATGACTTTTTCCCAGTCCCATTGGTCTACATAAACAGAGTGGATAGCGTCTAGCGAATCTTCATCCGGACGAAGGGCCTTCATATGGACAAAGAGACCTTCTCCTTCGCCAAAACCAAAACGTGCCAAGGTATGGCGTTTCCATTTTGCAAGTGAATGCACGACTTCATAAGTCTCATCAGGAATTTGAAGGACCTTTACAGATACCGGATGTTCAATCCCAGAAAGGTTATCCTGCATCCCGTCTCCGACCTTGCTCAAAATTGGTCCTTGGACTTCAATGATGTCCAATTTATCTTTTAAATATTGTGTAAACGTCGTTTTAACAAACGAAATTTCTTTTTGTTGATGTATAAAACTTTTTTTCATATAATTCCTCGTTGTTAGAAGTTGTAAAACTGATTATACTCCTTTTTCATTCAAAATCCAAGCCTTTTCATTCGTTTTCAACTGAATTTTTCTCTTGCAAAAAGGATTCATTTTTGATAAACTATATGTAACTTTTAAAACGTTACATAGGAGAAGCGACATGTTTGATGCAAAAAAACTAAAAGAAAGACGCCTGGAAAAAGGCTTGACCCAAGCAGATGTCTACGAGGATCTCAAGATTTCTCGTAAGACTTACTCCAGTTGGGAGAATGGTTTGGCGGAGCCACACGAAAAAAATCTCAGGAGGTTGGCCAAGCGCCTCTCCGTTAAAGAGGACTACTTTATTAACAAAGACTCCGCACTCTACACCTACCCTTTATTAACCCCACCTCATCAAAAGAAAGTCGACCAGTTGGCCAGCCAGTTATTGGAACAGCAGCAAAAAGTTGTTTCCTTAACAGCTTATAAGGTTCTTTCGATTGAGCTAGCAGCCGGTTTGGGACATACCTTTTATGACAACGAAACCGACTATGAAACTGTCTATTTTGACCAAGAGATCCAGCACGATTTCGCTTCTTGGGTATCAGGTGATTCGATGGAACCTCTCTATCCCAATGGCTCTGTTGCCCTCATGAAGCAGACTGGCTTTGACTACGATGGTGCTGTCTACGCCCTCATCTGGAATGGAAAAACCTACATCAAGAAAGTCTATCGGGAAGCGGAAGGCTTGCGCTTAGAATCCATCAACCCTGACTACGATGATTTATTTGCTCCCTATGAAGACGAGCCCAAAATCGTCGGCATTGTGGTCGGGCATTTTCTCCCACTCGAGGTTTAAATATGCTATTTGATTATTCACGTGAGCCTCATTCTGATATTGCTTTTGTGGATATGAAAAGTTTTTATGCTAGCTGTGAATGTGTCCGTCTGGGGCTCAACCCCTTGACGACTTCTCTTTGCGTCATGAGTCGGAGCGACAATTCAGCTGGCCTAATTTTGGCGAGCTCTCCCGTTTTTAAACAAGTCTTTGGCAAGAAAAATGTCAGCCGTAGCTACGACCTACCTTTTGATCTCAAGACTAGAAAATTTAATAGCTACGTGGCCCAAAAGCAAGGATTGCCAACGGATCCATCCTTTGTTTCCTACATTGAATCCTGGGCCAAGAGGACCCTGATTGTTCCTCCACGGATGAATGCTTACATTCAGGTCAATATGGAAATTCAGAAGGTCTTTCAGGAATTTGCGGCACCAGATGATATTTTCCCTTACTCGATTGACGAAGGCTTTATCGATCTGACCTCTTCCTTAAATTATTTTATTCCAGATCCCTCCCTCTCTCGAAAGGAAAAACTGGATCTCCTTTCTGCCAGGATCCAAAAAAGGATCTGGCAGGAAACTGGCATCTACTCTACCATCGGCCTCAGCAATGCCAATCCCCTTCTTGCCAAGCTAGCCTTGGACAATGAAGCCAAGCATTGCCGAAATATGCGCTCCAATTGGTCTTATGAAGATGTAGAAAGTAAGGTCTGGAAACTGCCCCAGCTCACTGATTTTTGGGGCATTGGACGTCGTACTGAAAAACGATTGCAAAAGATCGGGATCACGTCGATTGCTGAACTGGCCCAGGCTCACCCCGATCTCTTAAAGAAAGAATTCGGAGTCATGGGTCTGCAACTTTGGTTCCATGCTCATGGTATTGATGAAAGCAATGTCCACAAGCCTTATCGTCCGAAATCACGAGGCATTGGTAACTCTCAAATCTTGCCCTATGACTACCATCTACAAGCTGATATTGAACTGGTGTTTCGGGAGATGGCTGAACAGGTGGCTATTCGCTTGCGACGGAAAAAAAAGAAGACCCAGCTGGTCTCCATTCATGCCTCCTACTCCAAAATCGAGGGGCTTCCGTCCATTCACTGCCAGCAAAAGATTGAGCCTACCCAATCCACCAAGGTTTTATCCGATACGGTTCTGCGGCTCTTTCGCTCCAAGTACGAAGGAGGAGCCATTCGGCAGATTGGTGTTTTTTATGGAGAACTTGTCGAGGAGTCTCTTCAACTCTTTTCTCTTTTTGATGATCCAGTAGCCTTGGAAAAAGAGGAGAAACTCCAGCAGACCATTGACCGCATTCGGGACCAATTTGGCTTCACCTCTCTTCAGAAAGGCTCCTCATTACTAGAAAACTCACGCGCCATTGCACGCAGTAAACTAACAGGCGGACATTCTGCAGGAGGCTTAGATGGATTAACATGATCGACCGTTCTTATCTTCCTTATCAATCCGCCCGCGAATTTCAAGATCGTGGCATGGCTAAATGGGCCGGCTTCTTTTTATCCGAGCACACAACTGCCCTGCATACA
This sequence comes from Streptococcus taoyuanensis, assembly GCF_029589235.1. NCBI lineage: Bacteria > Bacillati > Bacillota > Bacilli > Lactobacillales > Streptococcaceae > Streptococcus > Streptococcus taoyuanensis. The sequence goes on along the minus strand of NZ_JARQVW010000020.1, from coordinate 26,860 downwards.
AAAGAAATTGACCGCAGTCAGCTCACAATTCTTCCACTTGCTGAACAGATCCAGCTCCTGGAGCAGGCCTTTCAACAACAAACGACGATCTCTATCACGATTCTAGAGGACAACCATTTTTCGACTCACACAGGTTCGATTCACACCTTATCTACTTCTGAGCTTCTTCTCAAAAGCGATGGCCACTACCACCGTCTCCTCGTAGACTCTATCATTTTTATTGAATCTGAGGAAACACCCTATGAAACCTATTCAGACTAAACACGAATTACAATTTGATTATTTTTCGGAGAATTACCACCAATTTGAGATGGACTTTTACAAGTGGGCCGCTACTTCTACGCCGCTCGTCTTTTTAGAAGACGATATTCTCCACTCTATGGCAGCAGGCCAGCGAAACTACTTTCGTCTTCACCACACCAAAAGTCGGGATCATCGAGACCATTATTTCTATTTTAAAGTTTCCACACTCTCCCAATCACCCCTGACCCGTATTTACGCTTATACAGGACATCACTTACAAAAGATAGATCCTCATCAGACAGAGAAAAAGGATAGCTTGATCTGAGAAGCTATCCTTTTTCTTAATTTATGGGATTCACTACAGTCCTTACGAGTGATTAGAATCCATCTACGTTTGTGTAGATTTTTTGTACGTCCTCGTCGTCTTCAAGAACGCTGTAAAGTTTTTCAAATGTTTCCAAATCTTCACCTGACAACTCAACTTCTGATTGAGGAATCATTTCCAATTCTGTTACTTGGAATTCTTCGACACCTGATTCACGCAAAGCAACGATCGCTTTGTGAAGATCAGTTGGTGCAGTGTAAACAGTGATTGTTCCTTCTTCTGCTTCTACATCGTCTACATCCACATCTGCTTCAAGCAAAAGCTCAAAGATCGCATCGGCATCATCACCAGCAAAGACGATGACACCTTTGTTGTCAAAGAGGTAAGATACAGAACCTGAAGCTCCCATGTTCCCACCGTTTTTACCAAAAGCAGCACGGACATTGGCAGCTGTACGGTTAACGTTTGACGTCAAAGTATCAACGATCAACATCGAACCATTTGGTCCAAATCCTTCGTAACGTCCTTCTGTAAAGGTTTCGTCAGTGTTTCCTTTTGCCTTATCGATCGCTTTATCAATTACGTGTTTTGGCACTTGCGCTTGTTTCGCACGGTCAATAACGAATCTCAAAGCAGTATTTAGTTCTGGATCTGGTTCACCCTTTTTAGCAGCTACATAGATCTCCACACCAAATTTAGCATACACTTTTGAGTTGGCACCATCTTTGGCAGTTTTTTTGGCAACAATATTGGCCCATTTACGTCCCATGAGGATTCTCCTTAAATTTTTTCAAATTATTTTCAATCTTTTATATTATATCACAAATCACAAGACTTGGAAGAGTTTTTTGCGTATCCTTCCAATTGTAGTTGCTCGACTATTCACCCTTTATTGATCTTCCACCCTCACTGGCACCCGCCCCCAGATCTGTTCTGGCAATTGGGGATTGCCTAGCTGATACACCTGATCCGCTTGTTGGGTCAAACTGTCCCAAGGTTCCTTACCGATTCGAGTCACAATTTCTACTGATTTTTTCAAGCCTTTGAGGTGAGTTTGTCCCTTTGCGGAAAATCCTAAGACATGAATGGCATCGGGAAGAGCTTGGTCCATCGCCCCTACCAAGATGTAGGTCAAGATGCGGCGCACTCGTGCCTTGGTATAGCGCTTGGTTGCGACTTTCTCCACCAATTCTTCCACAGAGCTAGCGCTTCGAACTGCATCTTTTAGCCGATTGGCCAGTTCTTCATTAACTTGAAAAATCTGTGTCAGATCTGTATGGGTTAGGATTTGATAACGGAGCAGTTGGTCATAATTCTCCCAAGATACCTGCGGAGCCGACTGAAAGAGTTGGCTATTGGGCATGAATTTAGCGACAAAGTCCTGATCTTCCTTGTGTAGGCGTAGACTAGTCGCAGAAGCATAGGCCGCCTCTTTTTCCTCTGAATGGTAGCCTGCACCTTGCCGTTGGATAGCCTTGAGCGCAATCCCCTTCCCAGCACAGGCCTTGGCATAAGCCAAGCCCAGGATATGATTGGGAGTATCTCCTGTGAACTCCACTCCAGCAAAGGTTTCCCACATTTTTTGGGTCTTTTGTGGATAGGATAAATCGTCAGGAAGGCTTCGCAAGAAAGCTTCCATTTCCGCCTCATTCTCCGAATAAACAGTCGCAATCGCTTGGTAATCTATGACTTCTTCTGTCCCAAAACTCAATTGGTCGATTCCTAGACGGGACAAGATTTCTACCGCTCCCTTGGCAAAATGATCAGCCGACTGAACAGCCACGAGAAAGGGGAGCTCGACCACCAGATCCGCTCCATTTTCCAGAGCCATCTGCGCACGTATCCACTTGTCTACAATGGCAGGCTCGCCACGTTGAACAAAATTCCCAGACATAGCGACGATTTTCACCCCTTCTGCCTGTTCCAGCAAGTACTTGTGACCATTGTGAAAGGGATTAAATTCTGCAATAATACCTGTAACTGTCATGCTGTCCTACTTCTGTGCTACAAAAAACCAACGTTTGCTGGTCTTTGTTGGCTCTTTGTCTTCAAAGTCTGCATACAATTTGAAAGATTTAAAGCCAGCCTGCTCCAATAAGATGTCATAGGTTAAAACTTCATAAGTGCGTTCCTCATGAACTTCATCGTGCCGACTAAAGCTGCCATCCTCTTCTTGGACAAAGAAGGTTAACTCATGGACGATCGAGTGAGGTGCCGCATCCTCATAGGTATCCCAGAGCATAGCAAAGTCTTCGGCATTTTCGTGGTAGGAATATCCTGGGAAGACCTCATCCGTCTGATAGGTCGAATGGACATCAAAGATAAAGACTCCGTCCTCATTGAGGGCGTTATACACTTCTTTAAAGACATCCCCTACTTCTACCTCGTCCTGCATGTAGCAGATAGAATCCGAGTAGCAGGTTACGAAATCATAAGTGCCTGCTTGCGACAGGTCCAGCATATTGCCCTCGATAAAATCAATCTTTTGCTTGGCTGAAGCAGCTCTTTTTTCAGCAATCTTCAACATGTCAGCACTCAGGTCTAACCCTGTCACATCAAATCCAGCTTGAGAAAAGCGAACAGACTGAATCCCTGTCCCACAAGCCAATTCCAGTAATTTTTTCTTATCTTTTGTCTTTGGGAGATGGCGGAGGGAAAAATCCGTCCACAAATCATACAGACTGTCATCCATGACCGCATCATAGACCGCCGCAAAGGTTTCATAAGTAGCCATATTCATGATACAAAGAGCGTTAAAAGCAAAGAGAAAATAGGAAACTTTCTGCCCTATCCTCAGATACAAAGGAAGTTACTCTTTTTCTCACAGCTTTTAGCTCGTGTTCAATTATCAAATTAACCAAACACGAGGCCCCATCCTTTCTTTCCATAGAATTTCAATTTAACCAACAAAACTCAGTTGCTACCAACTGAGTTTACCTGCTTATGCTAGGGCTGCTGAAAGATCGACAGCACTTGCTTCGTGCCATAGCTTTTCTAGGTTATAGTGGGCACGCATTTCTTCTGAGAAGACATGAACCACCACACCACCTAAGTCAAGAAGGACCCAACCTCCAGCTGAGTCACCTTCGACGTGGCTAGCATTGCCACCAGCTTCAACGACTTTCTCACGAATATTCTCTGCGATAGCTTCCAACTGACGGCTATTCATAGAGCTTGCGATGACAAAGTAATCTGTCACGCTGGTCAAGCTTTGAACATCCAAAGCGACAATGTCTTCTGCACGCTTTTCATCTGCTGCTTTGACAACTAGTTCAAGTAGTTCTTTTTCTTTCATGTAATCCTCTTTCCTTAAAAAATTGATTTGTAATCTAAGACATCCGCAAAACGTTCTGCCCAAATATTTTCATAAAATTCATTAAGCGTTTCTGCTGGAATATCCTCTCCATCAAAGGTTGTGACAGCTCCTTCTGGAATGACCAGCTTGTAGCCATATTCAAATCCCACTTTGACGGATGTATCGACACAATATTCTGTCTGCATGCCACACAGGACCAGTTGTTCAATCCCTTGTTGATCCAAGTATTCTTTTAATCCTGTCTCTTTAAATATGCTATTGTATCGCTTCTGAAACACCTTTTCATTCTCCTGTCTTTTCAACAGAGGAGATAATTGCCAATCTTCCGAAGTTAAAGCCTCAGGCGTTTCAATATGCTGCATGTAGATAATTTCAATCTGCTCTTTTCTAGCCTGATCTTGCAAATAAGCGATCTTCTCTAAGAGCTTTTCTGTCTCAAAACCTGTTTCCACTAAGATATTTTGTACATCAATAATGATAAAAGCTGTCTTCACTCACTGCTCCTCTTTCAAATACTTCACAAAGGCATTGTAGGTTTCAAGGGTTTGGGGATAAATCGGCAATCCTTGGTGAGCCAGGTGTTCGACTGTGCGAGCCGTCTCATAGGCCACGGCACGATCCAAGGAGACTTGGGCAATGTCACGCGCCTGATCTACCCCCGGAAAGGCCCGGTTGTGCTCAATGTAATCAGCCACATAGACAATCTTGTCTAAGGTCGACATCTGTCCACTCCCCACGGTGTGAATCTCAATACTGCGAAGAATGGCTGAATCTGTCAGTCCGAGGTCTTCTTGGATCTTGTAAATCCCGACCATCCCATGCCAGACATTGTTGCCCCAGTTTTTTAATGCTGGATCCAGCTCATAGCGATCAATCAAGTCCAGAAATTCCTGATCTGATAGTTTCTTGGCGTAGTCATGTAACAAACCTGCTAGGCCAGCCTGCTCTTCGTCAGCCCCATAGCGTTTGGCCAAGTCACGCGCAGCCTTCTCAACCCCTAAACAGTGAGTAAGCCGCTTTTCTGGCAGGATTTGGCGCATTTTTTCAAGCAAGACCTCACGAGAAAAGCCTAGATAGTTTTCATAGGTCATTGATACAATCCTTCTTTCTTGATGTAGTCCAAGACTGGTTTTGGCAACATAAAATTCGGCGTCCGGCCTTTGGCCACAAAATCACGCACCATACTAGAGGAGATGTCCATTAGAGGAACATCCACCCAGATCACCGGATAAGAAGTCCCTGCCTTATAGCGTGGTCGCTGGACCCCGACAAATTGCACAATCTCCACCAATTCATCGATGCGGTGCCATTTTGGTAAATAATCTACCATATCTGCACCAATAATGAAGTAATAATCTGTGTCTGGATCCCGTTCATTGAGCAAGAGCATGGTGTCGTAGGTATAGGAAACCCCTTTCCGCTCGAGTTCAATCGTCTCGATCTCCAGACCTTCAATGCCTTCAATGGCTAATTCCAGCATCTTAAGGCGATGGTGCTCTGCAATCGTCCCCTTGGCATCGACATGCGGTGGCTCATACTCAGGCATCAAGAGCACCTTATCTAACCCTAATTGTTGGCGCACTTGATCCGCAACGACCAAATGGGCATTGTGGACCGGATTGAAATTTCCACCCAAAATACCAACTTGTTTGCGTTTCTTGTCTTTGATCTCTGGCTCTAACTCTACCTTGGTAAAGGGAGTCAATAGTTCAATTGCCATAGGTTTGCTCTCCTCGATGTCTTAAATTTCTTTTACCTTCGCTGAAATTTTACGATTTTCTTTTTTGCTCGATTGTTTAAACAAGATGAGAATCCGACCAATCTTTTGGACCGTTTCCACACCGATTTCCTCTTCCAAGATTTCTGCTACTTCATGGATATTCTCATCCGTATTTTGAAGAAGAGTCACCTTGATGAGTTCACGCGCATCTAGCGCTTGGCGCACACTGGTTTTGATTTGGTCATTGAGCCCATTTTTCCCAATTTGGATAATGGGTTTGAGGCTGTGGGCTTGGCTGTTGAGGAAAGCCCGTTGTTTAGATGTTAATGTCATATTTTTACTTCCTTTTTTGATCGTTATTTTAAGTGGTGGGGACGGCCGGAACTAATTTTTCAAAGATCTCATCTTTGAAAAATGGATTTCCTCACCTCAAAATGGAGCCTTGGTCTCCATTTTGCCCTTGCCAATCGATCGATTGGCAACTACACCACGGCAATAACGATCTCTTTATGAGCTCACTTTGTTCGCTCTTCAGATATATTTTTTTCTGTTTTTTAAATAATAGCTTTGCGGGTAACGACGGCGACGCCTTCTGGTGCCCATACGGCTACTTTGGCTTCTCCATTGACGCGGATCCATCCGAGTCCTGAGATGACGAGGTCTGTCTTGTCCTTGATGGTAAACTCATGAGAAACCAAGGGTGGGAACTCTTCTTTTCCCTTGCTATTAGGAGGAGTTAGTAAGCCACCGACATGCTTGTCATAAAAGGCGGTCGCGCCTTCTAGCTTGGTTCGGTGAAGCTTGAGTTCGTTGTCAAAGAAGGCGGTGAAACCTTGCTTTTCTCCCTTGATAAAGTCAAAGCGTCCTAGACCACCCAAAAAGAGGGTTTGCTCTGGATTAAGCTGATAAGTCTTGGGTTTGATTTCCTTTTTAGGGCTGACATACTTGAGGTTTTTCGCCGTCAAGTAGTGAGCCATCTGGTGGCGATGGATAATCCCTGGTGTATCATAGATGTAGGATCCATCGTCCAGTGGGATTTCGATCTTGTCCAGTGTCGTCCCTGGGAAGCGAGAGGTCGTGATGATATCCTTGTCTCCAGTGATTTCTTGGATGATTGCATTGATGAGGGTCGATTTCCCAACGTTGGTCACACCCACCACATAGACATCACGGCCCTTGCGGTACTGCTCAATCTTTTCCATTAAGTCCTTGATAGCACTCTTGTTTTGAGCAGAGGTGAGGACCACATCGACAGGACGCATGCCTTCTTCGTGGGCCCGCTCCATCAACCAATGAGTCACCTTGCTATCCTTGACAGACTTAGGCAAGATATCCTTTTTATTTCCGACCAAGAGGACATCATTTCCTGCTACAAAGCGTGGTAAACCAGGGATAACGGACCCATTAAAGTCAAAAATATCCACTACATTGACCACGAGTGCGTCACTATCCCCTACTTCGTGAAGGAGTTTTAGGAAATCATCATCTGTCAGATGCACATCTGTGATTTCATTGTAGTGACGGAGACGAAAACAGCGTTGACAATAAACCTCGCCTGTTTCCAAGCCCTTTTCAAGAGCTGATTGGGGAGTAAAGCCTAGTCCCTCTTTGTTTTCTGTCTGAATGGGGGCTCCACAGCCAATACAGAATAATTCTTCCATTCTTAAATTCCTTTTTTGTATACAATCGGACCATATTTCTCGGCCATTTGCTTCATAACACGGCGTTCACGCGCCCGGTTGATCTGGGTCTTGATCGAGTCATGCTCGACCAAAGGCTTGACCAAAATCGAACGAATGCCTGCACGATGGGCAGCCCGGATATCCGTCATCAGTTGATCCCCGACCATGACCACTTCATTTTTCTCATAGTGGAAACGTTTGAGGGCACGATCAATCCCAAAGGTAAAGGGCTTAAGCGACCAAGCTTCATAGTCAATATCAAATTTCTCAACAGCGCGCTTGACCCGTTTGGGACTATTATTAGATACCACGATAACCCGAATCCCCCCATCACGAAGGTCATGCAACCACTGGCGCATCTCGGGAGTCCCATCCGGATTATTCCAAGCAATCAAGGTGTTATCCAAATCCACAAGGACCGCCTTAATACCCTGTTTTTTCAAGTCTGTAACGGTGAGATCATAGGCTGCTTCCACCGCAAAATCTGGTTTGTAATTTTCGATTGACACGTTTTTCTCCATTTTTTATACTCCTTTCATTGTAGCATAAAAAGGCCCATTTTGCACCCGCTTCACGACTAAAACAGCGACAGACTCCAATCAGGTCGCTTTCATTACTCAAAAAATAGACAAAATCCTTACAAAGTTCCAAAAACATGGTATAGTAGAAGAAAAAGAACTCGGAATTTTTTATGAAACAAACAAGCTTAAAAGAGGTCTCTCCTCTTCTCCAGCGCATCATTAATTGGTCGTCCATCATTGGAGCTCTTGGAACCTTGGCCTTTTGTATCTGGGCCTACTTTTCTGGCATCCTTCAATCCAAGGAAACTCTGTCTGCCTTTATTTTGCAAGCAGGCATCTTTGGACCACCTCTCTTTATCTTTCTTCAGATCCTTCAGACAGTGGTCCCAATTATTCCCGGCGCCCTGACATCTGTAGCAGGTGTCTTCATCTACGGCCACATCATTGGGACCATTTACAATTACATCGGCATTGTCATTGGCTGTGCCATTATCTTCCATCTCGCCAGAATGTACGGGCCTAAGTTCGTCCAATCCATGGTCAGTCAGAAGACCTACGACAAGTACATTGGCTGGCTCAATGAAGGCAAGCGGTTCGATCGCTTCTTTATCTTCATGATGATCTGGCCGGTTAGTCCCGCCGACTTCATCTGTATGCTGGCAGGTCTGACCAATATGACCTTCAAACGCTACATGACCATCATCATCCTCTGCAAACCTATCACCCTCGTCATCTACACCTATGGCCTGACCTATATCATCGATTATTTCTGGCAAATGGTCTAAAGCATAACACCACTTCCTAATTGACTAGGAGGTGGTGTTTTTGTAGTTCTATGAATAGTCTGTTACTCTCTATTTCGCAACCCAACCGATCGCATCTGCCGGAGGATTGTCCACATCAATCCAGATGAAGTCAATGCCGATTTCACCGTTTTTGAATTTGGAAAGACGGATACCATTGATTTCTAGTTGAGACAGTTTCTTACCCGTTAAAATCTCTCTGTCTTTTAACTGAAAGACTCCACGAAGAATCCAATTGCCAAGGATTTCTTGCTTATCAGTTGATTGAATGGCCTTCCCAGCTTCTTGGTTGATATAGGCCGTAATCACATCACCTGATGATAAAAATCGTAGCTTAAAGGTCCGTTCTTCTTTTGGGAGCACAAGTTTACTTGTACCTGGCTCAAACCTTCCAATATCTTTACCAAAAAAGTCCGGACGCTCCTCATGAAAATGTTTGGAGTCTGGAAGAGGAATATACACTTCACTGACTGGACGATACACCAGCTGTTCAACTTCTTTGATTAGTTTTTCATTCCCCGTCTCGTGTACAAAACGAATCAAGTCCTCACGAATAGATTTCATCTGGGCTTTTTCTTCCTTGGTAGACCATTTTTTCAAGAGGATTTCTTCTAAAGAAAAGGTTACAAAAGCTAGTTCTTCTGGAGCGAGACTGTCTTTAAATTTGTCCTGAATCTTTAAAATCCGTGGCAAGCGCTCTTTTTTGGCCAATTTTGATCCACCATTAAAGGCATTAAAGCCCGAATTTTCTTCTACATTTCCGTGCTTGTCTGTGATCACCCACGACACCGTCTCAAGAATATCTGAATCACTTTTTTCTGAGGTCAATAAGTGAAGGTGTTCAAAGAGATAAAAGGGATCTTCAACATAATTCACATCCCAAGTATCAACCACAATCTCCTTATTCCTAAAGGTCATATGGAGCTGACTATCTGCAGCCGTGTATTTATAATCATGATGGCCATCTGTGAAACGAAAATTTGTCGGATTGTTCTTGGTCGTGGATCCCAGAATCTTGAGATGGTCTAGATCAACGGGCAAATAAGTCGTCTCTCCTACATGGATCTGAGGCTTGTGTCCTTTCGAAGTCGGCATCAAGACATGATAGACGGCTTCCACATGACTAGCATCAGAATGAAATCCCTTAATGAGAGCTTTAGATGATTCAATCCGTTGATTTCGCAAGGTCGCAATCTCCCTAGCCATTTTCTCATAGCGAGCTCTATTTTCTTTATCAGCTGTTTCCTTGTCCGGTGAAATAGCAGCATGAAATCGAATTTCACTCAACAACTCATTCCAAGACTGTGAATCTTTCTTGAACTGAGCAATCTTTTGATCCCCTGAGTCCAAACCAAAGGATTTAATCCCAACCAAATACTTATGTTGCTCATCAACGACAAGCGAAGCATCATAAGAGGTGTTGGCGATATCCTCACCAACAGAATGAAAAGCCTTCTGAAAAACAGTCTCTTGGAATTTTGAATTGACAATCGGAGCAACGTAGTTTTCTCGATCATTAGAATCTTCGGCTTCAGCCTTTTGAGAAAAAGCTTCACTCAGACTAGCAAAATTGGTAATGAGAGTCTTGTATTTTTCCTTTTGTTCTTGTTTTAGGTGTTCCCACATCATTCAATTCCTCACTTCTTATTTAAGTATATCAAAAGAAGACTAGATTTTCACTAGTCTCCTTACTTATATAATTCGTTAAATAATGCTGTAAAACTCCAAATTGCCACGTTTTTTTACCAATCTGAAATAATCTTCGTCTGATAAAACGGCAAGACCATCCTCATAAGAGGCAATCTTCTTCTCTGCCTCCTCATAAGTGGAGACAAAATCTTTCACATAAGACTGGCCTTCAAACTGACCATTCATCTTGGTATAGATTATCGCGAATTTTCCGGAGCGATCCAGTTGAGACGGTCCATTGCTCTCATTAAGGGCAAAAGCAATTCGCTCTGCAATGCGTTTAATTACAGGGACGACTACACTATTTCCAGACTGTTTATAAAGTTGACCATTGGAAACCCCCTCAGGCAACTTAAAGGTCTTGGGATAGCCTTGGACATTAAAGGTCTCTTTGGGAGTCAACTTGCGAATCTCCCCACTGTCTGTCAGAATCAGAGGGACATTGTGCCCGCCAGTTCCCATATTGGCTGTTAAGGTTGGGACTACGCCATTTTTATTCTCCCGAACATATTGACGACGCCACTGGTAGACCGTATCTTGGCTAGTCACTTCAAACTTCAACTGGTCGTAGAAATTTTGCTTCCCTTCTCGATAATAGTAGACCTCATCTGGCTTGGCACCAAAATCAATGACATCAGCCAAGGTCGTTGTTAGTTTGATTTCCTCTGGGAATTCAAATAAGTCGTAGGCTTCTTTGCTATCAAAACCAACAATGTAGATCCGCTCACGGTTTTGTGGGATATTTCCGTAGTCTTTTCCGTTGAGAACCTTCCACTTGATAAAGTAGTTGTTCTCCGTCAAAGCTTCACGAATAACCTTGAAGGTATTGCCGTGGTCATGACCGACCATATTCTTAACGTTTTCGATGAAAATGGCACGAGGTCTGCAACCCTCAATCATACGAAGCAACTCAAAGAAAAGATCGCCACGATCATCATCAAATCCCTTGCGATAACCCGCAATACTAAAGGCTTGGCAAGGGAAACCACCCATAATCACATCCACGCTCTCATCTGGAATGTCCTCTGGCTGAACAGCGTGAATATCGCGACCATCCAAATAGGTATCTGGATGGTTTAACTGATAAGTCTGACGTGCATACTTATCAAACTCATTGGCATACACCACTCTGAACTCGTTGGTCTGTTCAAACCCCAACTCAATTCCCCCCACACCTGAGAAGAAAGCTGCAATGTTGTACTTCTCAGGTCGGTTCGAACTTACAGAATTTGTCATGTAGTAACCTGCTTTCTAAAAATTAAAATAGTTTAGTAACCGTATCTGCTATTTTTTTTGACAATATTGGAGGAACAGCATTCCCGATTTGTACAAAAGCTGCTGTTCTGGAGTTTTGAAAATAATAATTATCAGGAAACCCTTGAATTCTGGCTGCTTCACGAACAGTAATAGATCTAGTTTGTCCCATGCTAGGATGAATATAATAATGCCCATCCTTAGAAATATGTGCAACAACTGTATGACTATAGCCATTTTCATCTAAAGCTTTGAATCGATCTAAAAATGAATCTTTATTTGAATGATTTTGAAGCCCAGAAGGTAATTCGGAATATTTAATATTTCGACCACTCTGTTTTGCTTCTTGAACAATTTTATATATTTTTAAATCATTACTTGTTTGTGGTCTTGCTAAGTGTAAAGTAAGTGGAATTTTCTCATCCAAATTTCTATAGTATTTTTTCTTTTCAAATGACAAACGAATCGCCCGATAATTATATCCTTCCTCGCCCGCATTTATTGAGGGTAAATCATTAAATAATTTTTCCAAGTTCAATGGTTTTTCTTTTAATTTTTCCAACTCATCAAAAAAATTTTTATCTAGTTTCACATCATTTCTTAATCCAAATATAAATAATCTTTCTCTATTTTGGGAAACACCATAGTCACTACTATTGATAACTTTATCACTAATAATATATCCAGCATTTCTAAATTCAGACTTTATTTTTGGTAACAAAAGTAATCCATCGACATCTTTAAATGATAGGAGACCTTTAACATTTTCAAAAATAAAAAATTTGGGAGAATATTTGTTAAGAAAGCTTAAATAATATTTATATAAGTAGATTCGATCATCCGAATTCTTTTTTTTCTCATTAATTGCTCTACCAATTGTAGAATATGCTTGACAGGGCGGACCACCAATAATACCATCTACTCTATCAGTTTTAGCATCTATGTAATTCAATATTTCATCTATACTTTTCTCATTGATTTCAATATTTAAGACAGAATCAATTTGTTCTTTTGGAATTTCATTTAATAATTCTTTTTTAGAAATTTTACCATTTAAATAGTTTTTATAAAGACAAAGTTTATCAACTTTCTTCAAATAATAATATGCTTCTCTGACCTTTAAAGTTTCACAAGCATCTTTATTTTTTTCAATATGACAGATAATATTGAAATTATCATTTCTAAAGCCTTCGGTTAGACCTCCTGCCCCTGAAAATAAATCTATAATATTCATCATCATTTACTATTCACAATCTTTTCAGCTATATTTAATGCAACTTTAGGAAAATCAAAATCAGGTTGCCCTTGCCTATTATAATACATAGAAAATTTTGACAATAATGATTTTACAAAATTATCCTGCAATTTTATTATTTTTTTATATTTTGCATCATTTGATAGTACATCAAATGATTCCGTCTTAATCTTGCGAAAATTTACAAATCCTCCATCAAATATATCAAAATAGTTACTCAACCAGTAAAGGTTCTCTGAATGATTATTTTTAACTAAGTTCTCAATCTTTCCCTTAAATGCATTTGAAATACTTGTAGATTCTGTTGAAATATATTTGTTATATTTTTCAATTTCTACTAATATTATAAATTCATTTTTGGGTTTATCATCTTCTCTTAAAGCTAAATCACATGGAGGTGACAAGACTATATAGGACGTTTTACTATCTAAATCCAATAAAATAGTACCCGTCTTTACTCCATCTAGAGTAATATTAGGATTGATAAACATTTCAATTGCTTCATACTGTTCCGATTCAGAATCTAATAGTTCATACAAATGAGATATTGTATATCGAAGAATTAACTGATTCATCTTTTCATCCTCAAGACTAGCTTTTATATCTTTCCAATAATCAATATTTTTGTAAAAATTATTCCAAAATAAATTTTTCAAATTCTCTTCAAGAAGCCCACGTTCACCAATTACTTTAAATAATCCAGAATCAACTTCTGAAGCCATTTGTTTTAATACCTCTTCGTTAGTGATTTCAGACTTTTTATAAACTTTTATTAAATCATTATCAGTGACATCTGGGGTCCCTGATAATATAGCGCATGGAATTTTATAATCTTTTTTTATCTTTTCTATGACAATATCTCCAGAATCCTCTGTAGATAATTTAATATCGATAAGTACAAAGTCAAACACATCGTTGTCTAAAATCCTAATAGCTTCATCTGATGAGTTAACAACTTTCATATCAAAAATATACTCTTCTAAGCGTCTCATCAAATTAATCGAAGTATTCATTGCTTCAATCATGTCTTCGTCATCTTCTACATACAAAAACGTATATTCACTACTCATTCTCTAAATCTTCCTTAATACATGATAATCTGAAGTGAGCTCCCCCACTATGCTCTATCGCCACCAATGACAAATTATTCCTTTCGGCTGCTTCACCTGAAATAGCTAGCCCCAATCCTGAACCTTCATTCTTAGTCGTGAATTCTGGATCAAAAATCAAGTCATTTTCAATTAACTCTTTTGAGATACCAACACCAGAATCAATATAATCAATGACTAACTCCGACTCATTTTCCATCACTGAAATAGTTATTGTTTTGGGTTCGGTGCAATCTTGCATCCAATATAGACTGTTGTCAATTAGGTTAGAAAATATTGTTGTAATATCTTGTGCCCACCCATATAACTCTACATCTTCTCTACAATCTATATTTAGCTGTATACCTTCTTTTTTTAACTCATTCTCAAAAATAAGTGTAGTATCTTTAATTATATCTTTCAAAGGAAAAATCTTACGTTTATTCCTTTTTTTAGTTGCTAATGGATCTAATTTTTTAAATAAATTAGATAATGTAATTGAATTTCTGCTAATCCCCTCCGATATTTTGTCCACTTCTTTTCTCGATTCATCATCGCCATCAGATAGAAATAATTCAATCCCTTTTTTCAAGTTGGGAACTTGAGTTATAAAATAATGCAACGGCCTTCTACCCTCATGCATTACAACATTAATAATTTTACCAAGAGTTGCTTGCCCCTGATAAATAGCAATAGCCTTATTTAATTCCTCTACAATTTTTTGTTTTTTATCCACTTCATTCAAAACTAGTTTATTAATCTCTTTAATAAAGGAATCTTCCATACCAGAATTCACAAGAATATGCTCTATATCTTTAGAAAGCGAATTGTAATCTGATAAAATGTTCAACTTATCATTGATAGACTTTTCCTTATTGGATGAATCTAGTTTTCTTCTATAAACAAAACGCCTTTGTTCCAATAATGATAAAACCTCTTGAGTTGTAGATATTAAACCATAATAGCTATCTGTTTTTTTCAATCCATCTCGTGCACTTTGCTCATGTAAATCTGAAAACTCTTCTGATTCTATTTCAACATAACCAATTGTTTGATTGCTACCGATCCTGAGACTAGGATTTTGTACTCTTCTACTATTCAAACCTAACCAATCATTATCAGGATCCCCCAGTGGTCTAATTCTAAAACCATTTCTATATACACCAATCCCATTAAAATCATTAAGTAATTTTCTAGTCTCAAGGTTAGTTAGATATCTATTTGTTTCTTCATTTTTTAAGCCACGTTGAATCAAACTATCAATTGCTAACTTATCCCTATCATAGACCCTAACATCAAGTTTAATGTTCCCACATTTCGTAGGAGGTAAGGATTCTATAATTACCTCAACTTCAGATTTTTTTCTTTGATTTTTATAGAATAAAGTTGTAGCTCCTGTTTCCTTAACTTCTCCATAGATTCTGTAATCATAAATCTCCAAAAATGGAATAGGAGAGATTGAAATTTCAATATCTTCTTCAAAACTTTGTGTTTTGACGATGATATTAAATTGATCCTCTTCATTCATATTTTGAAAAGGAGGAATTATTTTTTTTAACTCAAAAATTAGTTTATCAATATCCTCGCGAGACCAATTTTTTTCATCTTTTTTATCGTTATCCTCTTGTTTGTCTTTTTGAACTAATTGATGAGTTGTAGAAAGAATCGTTCCACTCTTTTTGCTACAATTAGAAGTCTCAATTTCAATATTAATTTCATCTAAAAATTCATACTTAGCAAAGTCGGACCAATCCACATACACCTCGGTCAACTCCCCTTTTCGAGTTACTGTAGAAAGAAACAAATCATCACCTAATATATTAGCTGCGTATCTTCCTATCCCCTTTCTTCCCTGCAATACTCTACCACTTTGGCTTACTCGTTTTTTTACTTTACTAGTAGTTGACGGTACTAGCCACTTAGTTCGAATATCTTCGAGAGACATCCCTGTACCATCATCCTCGACAGTAATGGTAAGGCTCTTATCACTATCACGTCTAAATGTAACTGAAACTTTAGAAGCATCAGCATCATAAGAATTTTTCACTAATTCCATTATTGCAGCAAACTTATCTTGAATCAAATCTTCTCCTATAGTAAAAAGATGTCGACTAGATGGACGAATTTTACCTGAAACTGTGCTCATTTTTTACCTCCTGTTAATAACATTTATAAAATATTTTGAGTTACTTCTGCTAGTATTAGTTCTATTAGCTTATACTTCTAATTTCAATACCTTACACAAATTGTTGCCTCCTACTAATAGCAATGTGAAAAACAATATGTTAACTAAAAATCTTACAAGGCTAAAAATAAAGCTAAAGATTTAATTATTCTTAAATTTTCCTTTATTTCTTACATATCACCATTATACCAAAAAAACACGGCATTCCGCCGTGTTTCTATGTTTATTTCACCAACTTCTTCATCTCATCAATACGTGCTACGGTCGCATCGTATTTCGCTTGGTAGTCGGCTTGTTTGTCGCGTTCTTTTTGGACGACTTCTGGTTTGGCATTGGCTACGAAGCGTTCGTTAGAGAGCTTCTTACCGACCATGTCCAGTTCTTTTTGCCATTTAGCCAGTTCCTTGTCGAGACGAGCCAATTCTTCTTCGACATTGAGGAGGTCAGCGAGTGGCAGGTAGATTTCTGCTCCTGTGATGACGCTTGACATCGCGAGTTCAGGTGCAGGGATGTTTGATGCGATTTCCAAGTGTTCTGGATTTGTGAAGCGTTTGATGTAGTTGACATTGCTGTTAAAGAAGGCTTCCAAGTCACTATCACTTGTCTTAACAAGGATGGTGATAGGCTTGCTTGGAGCAACGTTTACTTCCGCACGCGCATTACGAACAGCACGGATTAAGTCTTTGAGGCTTTCCACACCTGTGTGAGCAGCGAGATCTTCAAAGGCTGGGTTGACAGTTGGGTATTCCGCCGTCACGATTGTTCCTTCAGAGATTTGACCGTAGATTTCCTCAGTCACAAATGGCATGATTGGGTGAAGGAGACGCAAGATTTGATCCAAGGTGTAAAGAAGAACAGAGCGTGTGATAACTTTTTCGTCCTCGTTATCGCTATAAAGCACTTCCTTAGTCAACTCAACGTACCAGTCCGCAAACTCATCCCAGATGAAGTTGTAGAGGATGTGTCCAGCCACACCAAATTCAAACTTGTCAAAGTTTTCAGTGACTTTGCCGATCGTTTCATTGAGGTTATGGAGAATCCAGCGGTCAGTGACATTTCCAGCTTCCTTGTTGGCAACTTTTTCGACATTGGCAGTTGCTTGCTCAAGGGTCAAACCTTCATTGTTCATGAGGATGTAGCGAGAGATGTTCCAGATCTTGTTAATGAAGTTCCATGAAGCATCCATTTTCTCGTAAGAGAAGCGCACGTCTTGCCCTGGTGCAGATCCGTTTGAAAGGAACCAACGAAGGGCATCGGCACCGTATTTCTCAATAACATCCATTGGGTCGATTCCGTTACCGAGTGACTTAGACATCTTACGTCCTTGCTCGTCACGGATAAGACCGTGGATCAGAACGTTTTGGAATGGCTGACGGCCAGTGAATTCCAATGATTGGAAGATCATGCGAGACACCCAGAAGAAGATGATGTCGTAACCTGTTACCAAGGTTGAAGTTGGGAAGTAACGTTTGAAGTCTTCTGAGTCGATATCAGGCCAGCCCATGGTAGAGAATGGCCAAAGAGCCGAACTGAACCACGTATCCAAGACGTCTTCGTCCTGAGTCCAACCGTCACCTTCTGGAGCTTCTTCGCCGACATATATTTCACCCTCAGCATTGTACCAAGCAGGGATCTGGTGACCCCACCAGAGCTGACGTGAGATTACCCAGTCATGGACATTTTCCATCCATTGGAGGAAGGTATCATTGAAACGAGGTGGGTAGAATTCTACTTTGTCGTCTGTATCTTGGTTTGCGATAGCATTTTTCGCCAATTGATCCATCTTCACGAACCATTGTGTAGACAAACGTGGCTCAACCATAACTCCTGTACGCTCTGAGTGACCAACTGAGTGGGTCATCTTCTCAATCTTAACAAGCGCACCGATTTCTTCTAACTTCTTGATAACAGCCTTACGAGCTTCAAAACGGTCCATGCCGTTGAATTCACCAGCCAATTCATTCATGGTACCATCATCGTTCATAACGTTCACTTGAGGAAGATTATGACGTTGACCAACCAAGAAGTCATTCGGGTCGTGGGCAGGAG
Source organism: Streptococcus taoyuanensis (assembly GCF_029589235.1). NCBI lineage: Bacteria > Bacillati > Bacillota > Bacilli > Lactobacillales > Streptococcaceae > Streptococcus > Streptococcus taoyuanensis. Next base: position 8,730 of record NZ_JARQVW010000020.1, on the reverse strand, counting down.
TGATTTTCACCACACCAGTACCGAATTCAGGGTCTGCGTGTTCGTCCCCAACAATTGGGATTGGCTTGTTCAAGATTGGCAAGATAACATTTTGACCAATCAAGTCTTTATAACGATCATCATTTGGGTTAACCGCTACGGCAGTATCCCCAAACATAGTCTCAGGACGAGTTGTTGCTACTTCAAGGGCACGTGAACCGTCTTCCAACATGTAGTTCATGTGGTAGAAGGCACCCTCGACATCCTTGTGAATAACCTCGATATCAGAAAGGGCTGTACGGGCTTTTGGATCCCAGTTGATGATAAATTCACCACGGTAAATCCAACCTTTTTTGTAAAGCTCTACAAAGACCTTACGAACCGCTTTTGACAACCCTTCATCAAGGGTAAAACGCTCACGAGAGTAGTCTACAGAGAGCCCCATCTTGCCCCATTGTTGCTTGATAGTCGTCGCATACTCGTCTTTCCATTCCCAGACTTTATCAAGGAATTTTTCACGACCAAGGTCATAACGAGAGATGCCCTCTTCAGCCAAACGCGCTTCTACTTTAGCCTGAGTGGCAATCCCAGCATGGTCCATACCTGGAAGCCAAAGCGTATCAAAACCTTGCATGCGTTTTTGACGGATGATGATATCTTGCAAAGTTGTATCCCAAGCGTGACCAAGGTGAAGTTTACCAGTTACGTTTGGTGGTGGAATAACGATTGAATAAGGCTTCGCCTTTTTATCGCCAGAAGGCTTGAAAACATCTTCGTCAAGCCATTTTTGGTAACGACCAGCCTCAACCTCGGCTGGATTGTATTTAGGTGAAAGTTCTTTAGACATGTGTGTGTCCTTTCTAATTTATATCTTTAATCAATTTCGGTGGATATGATATGGAATTTTGATTAATCCCCTTAACCAAATAGTTATCATATCCAAATTTAAATTCTTGTTCATATTCACGGCCAAGAGTATCACTGAAGCTAATTTTAAAGATCAAGAAATATAACTGTTGTGTTTGTTGTTCTATCTCACACAAACTGAATGATATTGATTCGTTTGGAATAGCGAAATTCTCACTGAAATAATTATAAAAACAATGAGAATTCTTCGCTAACGATGGAGACTGATCAAAATAAATAGGATTTCCTGTTGAGTCTTTGTTAGACTCACAAGTCTTTATATTTGTTGCTGTACCTCGCCCAACATTAGTCAAATAAATTTCAACAATAAATTTATTACTATTCTTAAAAACACGAGATTCAGAACGATTTAAGTGAAAATAAGGAATTAAATCAGAACGATTTTGTAATTTGAACTGTAACTCACCCACAGTCTGTTTATATACTAAAAATTCCTTTTGAAAATCCTGAAATTTCTCTAGTTTATCTTGAGTTTCTCTCTGGAATTGTTCTTGTTGATTTTCTTTCTTATCTTCTCTACCATTACTCCACAGTTGTATTACAACAGGAAGAATAATACTGGTTAGTAAGGCTAATAAAGCAATTTTATCGCTTGTATTAGAATTAGATAAAAAATTAATTATTTTATCTACCATCTAACCTCCCACTCACTCTTCAGCAAGCCATATCTCAAATCATCACAGCGGTTGCCTTGAGCATCTTTGCGGTCTCTTATGCGAGCTTCGAGGGTAAAGCCAAGCTTTTCCGCGACTCGTTGACTCTGAAGGTTGTAACCAAAGCAAGACAATTCTATCTTGTGAAGGTTCAATTCTTTAAAAGCTAGATCAATCAAAGCACGCGCCGCTTCAGGCACATAGCCTCGCCCCCAATAGTCTGGGTGCAAGGTATAGCCAATCTCCAGCACATCGTCTTCGTGGCGATGGTTGAAATCAACTGAGCCAATAACTTTATCTGTCCCTTTGACCACAATTCCATAGCCTGCTGGGAGATTGTCCTTTTCATTGCGCTCGGGAAGGATATGCTCTAGATAATAAATCTCATCTTCCAAGGTCTTAACGGGTGGAAAGCCTGCTGGGTAAGAAACCTCTGGGAGACTAGCGTAAGCATGGATGTCCTCTGCATCAGCCACTGTTCGAACTCGTAAGACCAGACGCTCCGTTTCGATTCGTTCTGGCAGTTCAGCTCTTGTCATTCTTCTTCCTCGCTTTCTTGATAAAGCACCCCATGGGATCGACTCGGTCATCTAGATAACGATAAACGCGCTGATGACCGTCCCCCATAAAGTAAGTCGGCGCAAAGCGGTTATTTTTAAAATGCCCCTTGTCATCTAAGAGCTCTGGATCAGCCAGTCGCTCGAGAATCTTGGCAAAAATATGACAGATGCCATCTTCCTCGATAATCCGATCCACCTGGCAATCCAAAACGACTGGACAAGCCTCTAAAATAGGAGCCTGGGTCCGTTCAGAAATCTCGTAGTCAAGCCCCAGGAGTTTCAATTTCTCCCGATGGCTGATAAAGCCAGCTTGTTCCATCTCAAGCATGAGGTTTTCGTCAGGGATATTCACAGTGAACTGTTGATAATGCTTAATCTGATCAGCCGCATTTTCCTCACTACCAACCCCGATGACCAGCCAATCTCCCAGGCTATAAGAGGAACTGCAGGTCGTGATATTGTGCCCAAAGTTCTTGTCCTGATACCCCAAGATGAAGATCGGAAAACCATAGTAAAGTTTACTGGTGTTAAAAGATTGTTTCATGACAAGCTCCTTTGGCTAGGCTGCAACAAAAAAAATCGCCCCTGTCATCAATCTGACAGGGACGAATGTGTTGATCCGCGGTACCACCCAATTTCGGGCAATGCCCGCAACTTTGTTTATTTCATTTTCATCCATTAGCAACCAGTTTTGACACATTTGTGGACTTCTCAGTACCGCCACTTTCTGTAAAATGTGGGATTCAAAACACCTCTAATAGGTTCATTTTAGCAAGTTTTCCTGGAAATAGCAAGAAATCATAAAAGCGATTATTTAAATTTAACGCCTAGTTCTTTCAATTTCTTGATTGTAGCTGGACCGATTCCTTTCAAAGCAAGGAGTTCTTTTTCTGTCCAGTTTGCGAAGTCTGCAACAGAGCGAATACCTTCATCATAGAATGTTTGCGCACGATCAAGTGCCACACCTTCCAAACTTGCAGCAAATTCTTCCACTGAAGAAGCCGCTTGTTTCACTTCTTTCGCCACTGCTTTTGTAGCTTTTTCTACCTTTTTAGGTGCTTCTTTCATAGCTGCAGTTACAGTTGCGACAGCTTTTTTCAAAAGATGTCTATTTTGATGTTTGTATTGTTTCGCACGGTTTACGTTCTTCTTTGCCATTTTTCCTCCTAAATTCAGTGATCAATTCCTAAGGCAACAAGGTTTCATCACCATAATTCCATTCAAAAATCCGTTGATGTCATTTCAACTTTTTTATTGTATCACAATCCCCTAAAAAATCAAGTCATTGCTCAATTTTCAGGTAAATCTAGCTAGTTAAACGCCTTCAATAAGGTATTTTTAATATTTTCTTTCACCAAAGAGGCCATCTGGTAAATCATGAAATCCTTTTCCAGCATGGAAATTTTCAAACTTCCCTTGCAAGAACTGATAAGCGTCCAAACGGCTTTCATAGCGAATCATAGCGATTTTAGCTCGTTCATCCTGATCTTCATCAAAAACCTTCTTACTTTCTTCGAGAGCCATTTCATTGATCATGACTTGAGTCTTGATCCACTCCTCAAACTCCTTCATAAACTCTGTTTCGTAACTCATCTTTACTCCATTCCTCTATAAAAATCCGTATCGATCTCCCGATAAGGTTGAATGTCCTGAACATATTCCAAGACACCTTGAAAGTCTCCAGCTTCATCACGCACGGCTGCATAGGTGACATGGACAAATTTCCCACGCGATTCTGATTTGAACCACATTTCATACTTGTCTTTTTTCCCTTCACGAAGCCCTTGCATGATGGCTTTGACCTTATCCAAATATTTCGGTGGGTGACACAGCTCAACATTGCGTCCTACCTGCGATGGCGTCCTCTTAAAAATCATTTCCTCAAAAGGCGCAGCATCATTGTAATATTGGAAAATATCATCCTTATTGACAAAGGTGATCTCCATTGGTAACTGGTTCAAGATTAAATTCGCTTGCTCCACTGACAAATAGCCATTACCAAACGGTTGAGGTTGCTTGCGATCGAAGCTCTCTTCTTTTTTCTTAGGCGTGAAAGTAATCGTCAACTGCCCCTCAGGAGTCTCAATGACCTGACGGTGCTCATCGCCTTTTAAAGAAGGAATCGATTCAGTTGAACCTTCTGACTCTTCAGACGCTTCCTCCTTGAAGTCCACGCGTTTCGGCACCCATTTCTCACTTGGGAGAATAATGGCATAACCATAAGCATCACTTTCTTCTGCAATGGAGAGCCAGTCATCCTGGGTAAAGGCCTCCAGCAAAATCATCAAGAGGATCGACTCTTCCTTGAAGATCATGCCCTCAAACTCTTGCGCAAAGGCTTCAAAGAGCTCTTTGACTTCTAAGATACTAGAATCCGGTAATTTCTTGGCCGCATCCAAAACTTTCGCAAAGAGTTCCCGAATCTGGTCATCCACTCCCCACATCACTTTTGGCGGGGAATCATGCCCATATTTTTCCATAATCGGAAACATCAACTCTTCCTTACGACGGTAATGCCGGTCAAATTGACCCACCAAGCCCAGCTGACGTAACAAGCCCTTATGAATCTCCTGAATCATCTCAGGATCCTCAGTCGTCTCATAATTGTCTAGCAAGCGGCGGACCCGCATCATAGCTGCACGAAGGGCTAAGTTCTCCTGTTTAAAGATTTGAACAGGATGACCAGGGTGGTCGGTATCTGCTACTTCGACCCCTTGAACCGCATTCTTAAAGAGATTAGCATGGACATCACAAAGCTCCATCACATCTTCAAAAGTAACCCCTGCATCTGAATTCATTAGTTCATGCTCCATAAGAGAGATCTCAATCGCAGAAACCCCTGCAAAGGTCGCATCAAAGCGCTCCTGAACCGACTCAGGGGAAACTCCATGATGAAGCTCTAATAAGATATCTCTTAAGACGTGAATTCGTTCATCACTCATTGGTCTAGCCCCACTACTTCATAGCCATTAGCCTCTAGTGTTCTCACAATCTTCTCCATAGGAGTACCTTCTAATTTTGATCCTTGTTTCAAGGAAACCTTGCGCCCAACTGTATTGCGCATGATCGGATTGGCTAAGGGTTTAAAGCCCAACTCCACCAACAAATCCAATACTTCCGGATGTTGATCAATGACTTGAGCAACTGGAATCGATACATCAATAACATTGTTCATTTATTTATTTCCTCTACTCATTCCCTTTATTTTCTCTTTGACGAGCCCGTTCTTCGCCCCACCAAAGGGGCATCAATTCACCTAAAGTAATGGTCTTGCGGCTCTCATAATCCACCATAAATTCTAGATGACGATTCTCTGCATCTAGCTCAAGGAGAAATTCACGACAGGCCCCACAAGGCATCCCAGAACCTTCTCCATAAGGAGGTTTGTCTCGAAAAGCAATAATGCGCTTGACCTTGGTCTGTCCTGATTGTTGATACATATTGAAGAGAGCTGCTCGTTCGGCACATAAATGAAAGACGCCGCAGGTTCCTTCCATACAAAAGCCCGTAAAAATCTGACCATCTGCAGCCTCAACAGCAGCAACCACATGTCGAGCATAGACAAAATCTGAAACCTCATGAGGCGCATAGAGAGCTTTCGCCTCATGATAAAGTTTTTCCCAAATATCCATTCTTCTTTCACTTCTTCACTAATTTCACAACTGCTTCTGTCCTTGCAGTATGGGGGAACATGTCCACTGATTGAATGTATTCAACCTGATAAACCTTTGTCAAAGCCACTAGATCCCGTGCCAAGGTAGAGACATTACAAGAGACATAGACCATCTTTTCAGGTGCATACTGCAACAAGGTCTCGATTAATTTTGTACCCAAGCCCGTACGAGGTGGATCCACGATCACAGCATTAGCCCGATAGCCTTCTTGGTACCAGCGAGGAATGATCTCTTCTGCTGTACCAGCCTCATAGTGGGTATTCTCAAATCCCATCCGTTTAGCATTGTATTTGGCATCTTCAATCGCTTCAGGAATAATATCCATCCCCCGAACACTTTTCACTCTATTAGCAAAAGCAAACCCAATCGTTCCAACCCCACAATAAGCATCTATCAAGTGATCCTCTGAAGAAACATCTAGAGCCTTAACCGCCTCACTATACAATACTTCAGTTTGTTCCGGATTCAACTGGTAAAAGGCTCGAGGAGACAGGGAGAATTCATAATCCAAAACACCTTCCAAAATGGCCTCTTCTCCCCAAATAATCTGCGTTTGTTCCCCATAAATCTCACTGGAACGAGACGTATTTTTGTTAACAGCAACTGTGACAATCTCAGGGTGTTTCGTGACCAAGTCTTGCACCAAATTGTTTACATTAATCTGACGACTAGTGACCACAATGATCTGAACCTGACCGGACTTCCGAGCCCGTCGAACCATCATGGTTCTGACACCCAGTTCTTTACGCTCATCAGCAATCGGAATCTGATAATAGGTCAATAAATCCGTTAGATCGTTGGCGATAGCTTGAATAACCGGGTCTTGAACCAAACAATCCTTTAATTCCACCAAATAATGTGAATTTTGGGCATAGAGGCCCGCCTTCACCTGGCCCTTGAATTTCCTTGTTTGAAATTGCAATTTTGCACGATAGTAAAGAGGCTCCTGCATTCCGATTGTCGGCCGAATATCATACTGTTCAAATCCTTCAGGTGAGAACTTCTTCAAGGCCTGTTGCAACAAATCTGTCTTAAACTCCAGCTGCTTGTCATACTTCAAATGCATGATTTGACAGCCCCCACAGGTCTCATAGATATCACACATGGGCGTCACACGAAACTTAGACGCCTTATTCACAGATAGGAGTTTGGCTTCCGCAAAATTTTTCTTGACACTTGTAATTTGGCAGAAGATATCTTCTCCCTTTAAGGCACCTGGCACAAAGACAAGTGTTTTTTTATAAAAGCCAATCCCTTCTCCGTTAATTCCCATTCGTTTAATTTTCAAAGGAATTTTTTGTTTTACTTTAACGTTCATATCCCTATCTTAACACATTTTTCGGTATAATAAAAACATGAAAATTACAAAACTAGAAAAGAAAAAAAGACTCTACCTCCTAGAATTAGACAATGATCAAAAACTTTATATTACAGAAGACACCATCGTCAAATATTTCCTTTCCAAAGATAAAGAAATCAGTGAAGAAGAACTAAAAGAAATCCAAGAGTTTGCTCAATACTCCTATGGTAAAAACCTGGCCCTTTACCATCTTTCTTTTAAAGCTCGGACAACAAAAGAAGTCAGAGACTACCTGTCAAAGTATGAGATTGAAAGTGGCATTATTGATAAAGTGGTCCAACACCTAAAGGAAGACAAGTGGTTAGATGATCGTCAATATGCAAGAAACCTGATAGAAGCCAACCTTCTCAGTGGCGATAAGGGTCCGCTCTTATTAGAACAAAAAATTCAACAAAAAGGGATCCCAAAATCTATCCTTCAAGAAATTCTTGCAGACTATGATTTTTCAGAAGTGATCGACCGTACCGCAATAAAACTCCTAAAAAAATACCAAGGAAAATATCCGTTAAAAGCCATTGAAACGAAAATCATCCAAGCACTCATTTCAAAAGGTTTTGCTTACAATCAAGCAAAGATAGCATTCCAAAATCTCGAGCTCGAAACAGATGAAGAAACAACCAATGAGCTCATTCTAAAAGAGTTAGAAAAACAATACCGTAAATACAGTAAAAAATATGAAGGCTATGACCTCAAACAACGCTTGACTCAGGCACTAGCCAGAAAAGGCTACGACTACAGTGATATAACGTCAGCCATTAGAGAATACTTAGATTCATAAACCAAATTGAAAATTAAATAGAAAAATAAGAAAAAATTTGAAAAAATATGATACAATATAGAGGATATACTTAGATTGTAGAAAGTTGGTAAGTTATGAAACTACCTAAAGAAGGCGACTTTATTACAATTCAAAGTTATAAACATGATGGCAGTTTACACCGTACATGGCGTGACACCATGGTATTAAAAATAACTGAAAATGCAATTATTGGAGTAAATGACCATACACTTGTGACTGAAAGTGATGGTAGACGTTGGATCACACGTGAACCAGCGATCGTATATTTCCATAAAAAATATTGGTTTAACATCATCGCCATGATCCGTGACAATGGTGTGTCTTACTACTGTAACCTAGCAAGTCCTTTTCACATTGACCAAGAAGCCTTAAAATATATCGACTATGATCTCGATGTCAAGGTCTTTACCAATGGTGAAAAAAAATTGTTAGATGTTGAAGAATACGAGCAGCACAAAGAAAAAATGCACTATTCAGATGACATCGACTTTATTTTAAAGGAAAATGTTAAGGTTCTAGTAGATTGGATAAACCAAAGCAAAGGTCCTTTTTCTGAGGAATATATCAAAATTTGGTATAACCGTTATGTTGAACTGCGAAATAAATAAAGTTGGAAAGAGCGAAAGCTCTTTTTTCTTATAAAATAATAAAAAAAACTACAAAAAAAGTCTAATGACAACCATTAGACTTTTTCGATACACTATCGGGAAGACAGGATTCGAACCTGCGACACCTTGGTCCCAAACCAAGTACTCTACCAAGCTGAGCTACTTCCCGA